>JAKPFY010000286.1 GCA_029551185.1 Bacillota bacterium | reverse complement strand
CCATATGCGGATTGCAATGCGCGCGCAGATATAGATATGCAGAGGCAGCGATACATAGAGGCATATCGCAAGCTGTGAAAAGGAGACAGGAAGGGAGGCGGCATATGAAATGACAGAGCTGAAATACGAGGTGCAAGGGAGTTGGCAATCAGCCCCCGGCGGAGTTACGCTACCCCGAGGGTTTCAGGCGTCAGGGGTGCATTGCGGAATAAAAAAGTCCCGTCCCGACTTTGCATTAATCGTGTCAGAGAAGCAGGCTCAAGCTGCCGGGGTTTTTACATCTAACCTGGTTAAGGCTGCGCCTGTTCTTGTTACCATGGAACACCTGGAGTCCGGATTCGCCCGGGCAATAGTGGCAAACAGCGGAAACGCCAACGCTTGCACAGGTGAGAAGGGGCTGAAAGATGCAGAAATGATGGCAGAGGGAGTTGCCTCTCTCCTTGCTATTTGTCCTCAAGAGGTGGCAGTGGCTTCCACGGGAGTGATAGGCAAAGCCTTACCAATGGATAAAGTCAGTGAGGGAATTCGCCTTGCAGTATCCAACTTGAGCCCCAAGGGATCCGGCGACGCTGCCCAAGCCATTCTCACCACTGACAGAAGCACTAAAGAAGTTGGCCTGACAGGGAGTATCGGCGGGCGAAATGTGTCAATTGGCGGAATCGCCAAAGGGTCAGGGATGATTCATCCTAATATGGCAACTATGCTCGCGTTTATCACTACTGATGTGGCAATTGCGCCTATCATGCTAAGGAAAGCGTTGGTTCAATCTGTGAACGAGTCCTTTAACATGATTACAGTCGACGGAGATACCAGTACGAATGATATGGCAATAGTGATGGCTAACGGACTTGCCGCAAATGCCTTAATAGACGAAGAAGGCCCTGACTTTGATGAGTTTTGCCGTGGCCTCCGCGAGGTTGCATCCTCTCTTGCCAAGATGATTGTGAAGGACGGAGAAGGCGCTACAAAGTTTGTTGAAGTCAGGGTCCAAGGGGCGAGTTCTGTGGAAGACGCCAGATGTATTGCCAGGACAGTCGCTTCTTCGAATCTGGTCAAGACTGCCATTTTCGGAGCAGACCCCAATTGGGGACGGATTCTGGCTGCTGCAGGCAGGGCAGGAGTGAATTTTCATCCGGATCTGACAGACGTGTATATCGGTGATGTCCTTGTTGCATGTTCCGGCAAGTCCGGCGGTTTTGATGAAGATTGCGCCAGGAAAGCGTTAGCTGAAAAGAACATAGAAATTACTCTTAATCTTAATATCGGGAATGAGGCTGCGTCTGCCTGGACATGTGACTTGACTTACGACTATGTAAAGATAAACGCGAGTTATACATCTTGAGGAGGGATTACATGGATCTTGCATGTGAGAGAGCGGAGGTATTGGTAGAGGCCTTGCCATACATAAGGTCATTTTCCGGAAAAACCGTTGTAATAAAGTATGGAGGGGCCGCTATGACAGATCCCTTGTTGAGGAAGATGGTGGCCACGGATCTTACCCTTCTAAGATATGTAGGTATGAATCCTGTCATTGTCCACGGTGGCGGTCCGGAGATTACTGACTTTATGAAGCGTCTCGGGAAGACGCCTGTTTTCGTTAACGGACTTCGGATGACAGACGCTGAGACTATGGAGATAGCTGAAATGGTGCTTACAGGGAAGATCAACAAAGAGGTCGTATCGCTGATAAATCAAAGCGGTGGGAAAGCCGTCGGACTTTCAGGGAAGGACGCAGGCTTAATCACTGCTGCCAAGGTGGGATCGGATAAGGATTGCTCTTCAAACGGGAATTGCAGGACAGTGGATCTGGGTTATGTAGGTACTGTTGCAGAAATAGACCCACTGGTCATAGACGTGATAGCGGAGGCGGGATTCATTCCTGTAATATCTCCTGTGGCTGCTGACGAAAACGGAGTCACCCTGAACATAAACGCTGACCATTTAGCAGGCAATCTTGCTTGTGCCCTTAAGGCTTATAAACTGATTATGTTAACAGATGTTGAAGGCATCATGGATGATCCTTTGGATCTGTCATCCCTCATAGAAGAGCTGACAATCGATGAGGTGAGACAGATGACAGAGGACGGGCGTATTGTGGCGGGAATGCTTCCGAAAGTTGAGGCTTGTGTAACTGCTTTACATGGAGGAGTCGAGAGAGCGCACATAATAGACGGGCGCCGACCTCACTCTCTCCTTCTGGAGATGTTCACTGACAAAGGAATTGGGACAATGATTCTCAAATAGTTGCGCCTGACAGCAGTCGCGATCGAATGAAATAAGGCCATAAGGGTTATACGGAAGGACGGAAGGGAGGAAGGCATGGCCCCTGTCAGTGGAGAGGCTCATGCACCGGGATTATGGAACACTTGAGGACTGAGGAAGTCGAGATCTTGACAAAGAAGCACCTGATGAATACATACGGCCGCGCCGGAATTTCTCTGACCGAAGGCTCCGGGGCCAGAGTCCGGGATGCTGAAGGCCGGGAGTACCTGGATTTTGTAAGCGGGATTGCAGTATGCGGCTTAGGCCATTGCCATCCTAGGGTTGTGGCTGCCATAAGGGAGCAGGCAGGTAGACTGATGCATTGTTCCAACCTCTACCACATAGAAGCCCAGGCCCTCCTTGCCAAGATGTTGCTGGAGGATTCACCCTTTGGCAAGGCGTTTTTCTGCAACAGCGGCACAGAGGCTAATGAAGCTGCAATTAAATTAGCCCGGAAATATGCCAGGGTAAAGCACGGGGACGCCAGGTGCGAGATAGTGACAGCCTTGAAGTCTTTTCATGGGAGAACCTTAGGGTCTCTTACCGCTACGGGACAGCCTAAGTATCAAAAGGACTTCGGACCGCTTCCCGCCGGATTCACATATGTGCCTTTTAATGATATTTCTGCCATGGAGCGGGCCGTAACAGAGAAGACTGCCGCTGTCCTTATTGAGCCTATTCAAGGCGAAGGCGGGATTCATGTCGCGGACGAAAAGTACATCCGGCGAGCCAGAGAACTGTGCGATGAAACCGGGGCTATCCTTATCATGGACGAGGTCCAAACAGGCATGGGACGTACAGGCAAGATGTTCGCTTTTCAGCATTTCGGAATCGTGCCTGATGCCATAACTCTTGCGAAATCACTGGGAGGCGGGTTTCCCATCGGCGCTCTTCTTGCAAAAGATGAGGTTGCAGAGGTATTTACACCGGGGACTCACGCTGCCACATTCGGTGGGAATCCGCTGGCATGTGCTGCGTCCTTGGCTGTGCTCAAGACTATACGCGAAGAAGGCATACTTGATCACGTAGTGGCCGTAAGTCGTTTCCTCTTCAAGATGCTTGAGGAATTGAAGGGACGATGTCCTCAGATAACGGAAATACGGGGACGGGGATTGATGGTAGGGATTGAGGTATTGGGCCGGTCAGATACAGGTGTGGAAGACCCTGCGAAACTCATCTGTTTGCAGTGTGCAAGAGAGGGGCTCTTGGTGAACGCTGTCACAGATACGACAGTGCGTCTGCTTCCTCCGCTTATTATTGGAGAGGCGGAAGTCCGAGAGGCAGTGGATATCATGGAACGCGTCATGACAACTGTTTTCGGGTGAAAGATTATAGATATACATATACTATTTCAATCATAGAAGGAGTTCCGGTAGTATTTTCCGAATTAGAAAAGGCACGCCGAATCCAGGACATGACCGGATTCGGAGGGCGTTGGAAAACCCACTACCAAAGAAGGGCGGTATCGAATATGTTTGACCCGAGGAGTTATCTCTTGGACAATGTCGCTCTGGGAATGCGTGGGAAAAGTCTGCTTTCCATTCACGACCTCAGCAGGGAGGAAGTATGGAAGATCTTTGAGGTCAGTTCCAAATTGAAGGAAGAGAACAAGACAGGTGTTACCCACCATCTGCTCTGTGGAAAGACGCTGGCTATGATCTTCATGAAACCTTCAACGAGGACGAGGGTTTCATTTGAGGTGGGTATGTGGCAGTTGGGCGGATATCCATTATTCCTGAGTTCTCAGGAGCTTCAGCTCAAAAGGGGCGAGACCGCTGCCGACACAGCTCAGGTTTTGTCCAGGTACGTTAATGGGATAATGATACGGACATTTGATCAAAAAGATGTGGAAGACTTGGCCAAGTACGGGACAATTCCTGTGATAAACGGTCTGACCGACCTTCTGCATCCTTGTCAGGTTCTGGCTGACTACTTTACGGTTTATGAGAAACGCAGCAAGACCAAGGGTCTTAAGATGGTGTATGTCGGTGACGGAAACAATATGGCGCACAGTCTAATGTATGGAGGGGCGAAGGTCGGCATGCACGTGACAATAGCGTGTCCCCCGGAGCTGGAACCCCTTCCGGCAATCGTCGAGGCTGCAAGGGAAGACGGCAAAGCCGAGGGAGTGACAATAGAGGTGACTCATGACCCGTACGAAGCAGTCAAAGGCGCTGATGTCATCTACACGGACGTATGGGCAAGCATGGGTCAAGAAG
The DNA here is from genome assembly GCA_029551185.1 of Bacillota bacterium. Taxonomy (GTDB): domain Bacteria; phylum Bacillota; class SHA-98; order UBA4971; family UBA4971; genus UBA4971. The sequence continues at coordinate 11,465 of JAKPFY010000286.1, read as the reverse complement.
CTGAATCAGAGAGGAAAGCTCGTATTCTCCAGCCTTACCAGGTCAACAAGGACCTTGTAGAAGCTGCAGGAAACAAGGACGTCATGGTTATGCATTGTCTGCCTGCTCACAGAGGCGACGAGATTACCGATGAAGTCATGGACGGTCCTTATTCCGTTGTGTTTGATGAAGCGGAAAACCGCCTGCATGTGCAAAAAGCTATCCTTGCCTTGCTGATGCAGGACAAGCGCGATTAGTCAGCCCAAGCAAATCTGAGACAGCCGTGAATCCAACCTCATAGGATTATGTGCATTCACCTCACTAACCGGGTCATGTGCTGATCTTGTGCAATGTTAGTCGGTAGGGCGGTCGATTCCGTCATAGTTTTGGAATGAGCATCCATTGATTCTCATTCAACGTTTCTAAACCGCATGCTTGATTTTCTATCGCATTTTCAGGAATAAGCTTGACATAGAAGGAATCCGGCCGCCTTAACCGACTCAAGTGCAAGGAATTCGATGACGGTTTCTGACGTCAGCCTTACTTCAGGCCGGTTGGCCGGGACAATTCTACGCATACCTTGGGTATGCAAATCATACGTTAAGAACTAGCTGCTCACCCATTCGCTTCCTCAGATGATCTGCGAATTCCAATCTTGCCATTACTTACACCTGCTAGATGGCTGTTTGCATGAAGGAACTACAGTTGCCGCGAAGAAATAGTTCAGCACCTGTTCAGAATCTGCCCGATATACCACATTGTCCGATAGCATTAGCTACCGGTTTCGGATAGGCGAAAAAGAGAACTAAGCGGTCAGCGGGCAAAGATGAACCAGGGCACCGGACCCGGTAGGCGTATGAAAGGAGGTGCCCCCATGATATCGCCGGAGACCGGGCAAGATCAAAAAGAGATATGCTAAACAACGAAGCACGGGAACGAAGGGAGCAAGGAAACATGGGCACTTGGTCTTATGTTCCCAATGGTAGTATCATATGCAGCACATTGTCACTAAACAATTTACCAAGGGGGATAGACTATGAAAAGACATATTTTAATACCAGCGATGATTCTGGCTTTGGTCGTGGCAACACCGGTTCTGGCAGCCCCCAGCGTTAACCTGGGAGGCTCTCTTTCCACGGTGTTCCAGATTGTTCCGAGTGATCCTATAGATGCCGGGATATCTGCCACATCTGACTTGCATCTGGAACTTTCCATGGAAATGGCAGGCGGGAACCAGATCCGCGGATACATAGGATTTGCGCTGAACGAATGGGACCCTTTTAAGAACGAAGCTGAGGATCCTGAGTCAGGCGAGATGAACGGCAAGAGCTTGACTCCTCGTGACATAGACCTTGCGAAGGCTCTTACTGTCAATAAGGTATACTTAGAGACCACCGGGGCTCTCTACGAAGGCGGATCCCCTCTGACAACTCGTTTCGGAGACCTTGCAGTGGATTACTCGCCTTACATAGCCCACATCTCTGAGACTGACGGGATAATTGAAGGCGTTCAGACAAGCGGCCTGTACCTTAACCCTGTTGAACTGGCAGGTTTCTACGGATGGGCCACCCGCAAGGTTGGAGAGGCAGAAGAAGCAAAAGACGTAAGATTCGTTGACCTCGGTATCTACGGACAAGGTGAAATCGACGGCATCGCTCTTCAGGGAGCAGCCGTGAAAACCGGTGACGACGTCGCGCTTGCAGGAAGCGCTGAGTTTGCGCCGGTGCCGGGTGTGGATATCATCGGATCCGCAGCATGGGACGGCGCCAATAAGGCCACTATAGTCAAGGCAGAGGCAGGTATCGGCGAGCTGCCGATGTTGCCTGAAGCCCGTGGAAAAGTGGGCTTCAGGAGCTTTGATCCGCTGTTCAATCCCATCTACCGTGATGACAGAAAAGACGAGGATACAGGTGAAGACATCAACGTAGTGGATATGAACGCAGGAAAACGCGGAATAAGCGGAGAGGTTTCAACTGCCATAATGGGTGTAGAGCTTACCGGGTACGCTGATTGGCACGAGCAAAGAGATATCAAGCGAGATCTTGTAGGCACAAGAACCACAGTAGGTGCAGATGCGGCCATGACTTACGAAGGCTTTGACATCGAGGCCGGAATCAGCAACCTATGGTCAACTGTAAATGCGCCCTATGCTATCCTCGATCGCAATGAAGACGCGGATCCTAAGACGAAGACTACACTTACCATGGGAGTCAGCCGTGAGTTCCCGATAGGGGCTCAAGTAGTAGATGCCGGCTATGGTTTGGAGCTCACGACAACCGGGTCAGGCATCGACAGCGTGCACAAGGCAGCTGCTTCCACAACCATGGATTTCCCGATGTTATCCGGCGTCGAGATGTCCGGGAATTTCAAGTACGGTAAAGGCGAAGCCACATATCTGGGCAAAGTGGCTTACACTGCGCCATGTGGCATCGAGTTCATAGCCGGCTACAATCGGGGCTATACTGAAAAGAGAGCTGAAGGTCTCTCGTTGACTGCAGGTATGAGCGTGGAATTCTAACAATAATAACATGTTCTACCTTCCCACTTGTCAAATTGCCGAAAAAAGGTAGGCAAGAGGCCTCCGGACAGAAGTCCGGGGGCCCGGCCATTATTTACCAACCCTCCTCTTTGTTTCCTTTCTTTCCTTGACAGGGGAAAAGCTTTATCCTATAATTTGAACTAGAGCTACAACGTTATAGCAGACTCTGACGCGCGTATTTAATCACATTATCCATTTGGCGGATTGACAGAACAGGATATGATCAATTCCGAAGAGTTGGGCTGTAATAGCCTTTGAATCAGTTGGTAACCCGGCTACCCGAATTGGGTTGAGTTTCAATTTTAGGAAGTCAGCGTTTAGGACAAGGCAAGAGAAAGGCGGAGTGTTTTCGTGGCAAGATCGCGACGAGAACCGACAATAAAGGATATTGCCAAGGCTGCGGGGGTATCTGTGAGTACGGTCTCTCACGTGCTTAATGAGTACGGAGATATTAGTGAAGATACTGAGCAGAGAGTTCGGGAAGTCATGAAAGAACTGAACTACCATCCAAGCGCGCTCGCGCGTCGCCTGGTTCGTAAGAGGAGTTACATATTGCAACTCCTTCTTTTCTCTGTAGAAGGCCTTAAACACCCTTTCTTCTATGAAGTCATATGCGGCATCAGCGCGGAAACGGAGAAAACCGGATATGATCTTGTCCTCAGCATAAAGGATGTCCGTGACAGAAGATGGAGAGACAGTCTGAAGCGATGCTATGAATCAAGGTCTGAAGGAATACTTGTCATGGGGACATTACCCGGTCCTGAGGTGCTGGAAGAAATAGAATCAAGTCAAATGCCTGCGCTCTTTATAGATATCCCTTATGAAGGACCCAGGGCTACCTATGTTACGTCAGACAACGTAGGGGGCGCGATGACCGCAACCAAACACCTGATATCTTTGGGACATAGCAGCATAGGGCTTATTTGCGGGCATCTCACATCTTCCATTTCCAAGCAGCGCCTCTTAGGTTATAGGCAGGCTTTAGAGAAGAATGGAATACCTTTTGACGCAGGCCTTGTCCGTCTCGGCGATTTCACGGAAGAAGGCGCAAGGCAAGTTGCAGCAGAATTACTAGACGACTATCCAAATATGACAGCTGTATTTGCAGGTAGCGATCTCATGGCTATCGGCGCTATGAAAGCCATAAGAGAGGCAGGGCTGAGAATTCCGGATGATATAGCTGTCATCGGATTTGACGACATAGAATCCGCAAGATACGTAAGGCCTGCTCTTACCACAGTGAAACAGGAAGGCGAGGTAATGGGGAAGAAAGCAGCCCGCGAACTCCTGAGACTTATCAGATATCCGGATCGGAAGCCCTGTAAACAGGTGCTTCCAACTGAGCTTGTAATTCGTGAATCATGCGGAGGGCGTAAGGTTTATCATGAAGGGGGTGGTGCCGAAGGAGCGCTTGGTGTCTGACGTTAGTTTGCTGTGTCGGTTGAGTGTGCAACTAATGCAACGAACACTTGTGCCATAATTAACAACTTAGGAGGGAAGCTTGAAAATGAGAAGGGGATTCGTTGGAGTACTGGTTTCCATGTTGTTGGTTGCCATGATCGTGCCCCTTGGCGCATTTGCCCAGAAGAAAATGACGATAACCCTTTGGACCAAAGAGAGTGAAGCAGAGGGAATCCTCCAGGAGACTATCAGGCTTACGGAGGAGTTCATCAAAACTCATCCGGGAGTCACATTCGAGGTTGTCCACTATGGTGTAGAAGACCTGAGACAGAACTTCCAATCCGCTGCGTTTGCAGGCGCAGGTCCTGACCTTCTCTGGACTGTGTCTGACCACGCAGGTCCGTTCGAGGCAATGAAACTTATCAAGCCTGTGGATGAGATTTTCGGCAAATCGTACATAGACAAATTTGTCAAGCCGGGTGTCGAAGCAGTGGAGCTTGGCGGCAAGGTTTGGGGAGTCCCAATCAGTGTCGGAAACCACCTAATGCTCCTTTACAACAAAAAGCTTATAGCGAACCCGCCTAAGGACACTGATGAACTTATCAAAGTCGGTAAGGAACTCACAAAAGACATGGACGGTGACGGTAAGCCTGATCAGTACGGTCTTGTCTACAACTTGAATGAACCGTTCTTCTTCGCTCCGTGGCTAGGAGGATTCGGTGGTTGGCCGCTTGATGGGATTGAACCGACTCTCAATACTCCTGCTATGGTTAATGCCCTTCAGTTTGTCCAAGATCTGAAGTTCAAGCATAAAATAGTCCCGATGGAATGCGATTATGACGCTGCAGACGCTCTCTTTAAAGAGGGCAAGGCTGCTATGATAATCAACGGAGACTGGTCTCTCATGACTTACTTGACAGATGAAGCTAAGAAGAATATAGACCTGGGTGTTGCCAGAATTCCTAAGGTCACAGAGACAGGACTATGGCCGTCTCCGATGACAAGCGGTACATACTTTATGTTCCCCGAATATGTGGACGATGACAAAATGAAAGTTGTGAAGGAATTCGTGGAATACGTATGTTCTGAAGAGATTCAGCTATTGTTCCTGGAGCAGTACATGCGGTTGCCTGCGCTTGAAGCGGCTCTTAAGAACCCTATGGTTACAAATGACCCGATAATCAAGGGCTCCAGCGACCAGATGGTGGTAGGCAAACCCATGCCTACGGTGCCTGAAATGCGGGCAGCCTGGGACGCCATACGGCCAAACCAAGAAGCTATCATGGCCGGCAAGGCTACACCTAAGGAAGCAGCTAAAGCTATGCAGGAAGCATGCGAGAAATTCATTCGTGAGATGAAGAAATAGGATGAGTCCTTTAGCCACAAGGCCTGGGTCAGACGTTAACCTTAACTGTCGATCCGGGCCTTCGGGCTCATTAAGGGGGTGTTGGAGTTGCTGCCCCTTACCTGGGAGATAGTCGTTCACGGATTAAGTGAAGTCGGTAAGTTAATCCTCCTTGTCGCCATAGGCGTTGTCTCCTTGGAAGTGTTGGCTTATCTTGTTTTGGTCAGGTGGCTTAAGCTAAAGAACGCGTTACCTTTCATGCTAATGCTTCCTGCGCTTGTGGGTGTTGCGATTCTTATACTTTATCCGTTCGGATTCAACATTTACCTTGCATTCAGCAATATGAGCATGTACAGGTTCAAAGAATTCTCAGTGGGACTGCAATACGGAATCTCTAACTTGCTCGATGTGTTCAGGGTGCCTGTTTTACAGAGAGTTACGTTTTTCCAGTTATTCCTCAGGACATTCCTGTGGACAGCCATTAACGTAGTATTTCATGTGCTCGGCGGTCTCTTCCTTGCGATTCTTCTCAACAGACCAATGAAGGGGAAAGGAATATACAGGACGCTTCTGATTGTTCCATGGGCTATTCCCCAGGTGATAGCTGCTCTTGCTTGGAAGTGCGAGTTTCATTATATCAATACGGGTTTGTCAACATTTTCTTGGAGAAGCTGGGATTTCAGCCTATTCAGTGGATGTCTGACCCCTTTTGGGCTTTCGTTGCTGTAGTAATTGTAAATATTTGGCTGGGAATTCCTTTTATGATGGTTACGATCTTAGGAGGTCTCCAGAGTATATCACCGGATTATTATGATGCAGCCCAGATTGACGGCGCCAGCGGCTGGCAGCAATTTCGTTTCATAACACTGCCGTTGCTCAACCCCATTCTTACTCCGGCTATCATTCTTGGTGTTATATGGACATTCAACAACTTCAATGTTATCTACCTGATTACAGGAGGAGGCCCGATGGAAGGCACGGATATCCTGGTGACGTCCCTATATAAGGCAGTGTTTGAATTCTACAGATATGGATTCGGAGCCGCGTATTCCCTTGTCATCTTCCTGTTCTTACTGGTGTTCAGCGTGATATACTTGCGAATCAGCGGTGGATTCAAAGGAGAGTGGGAAGCATGATTCCTATGCAGGCACAGGAGACTACGCTAAACAAGGCAAAACGTAAAACTCATAGCAGGGTCAAAAGGAAGGCTCTGGTAAAAAGTGCATGTATCCACCTTGTTCTTATAGTTGCATGTATCATTGCTGTGTATCCGTTCCTGCGTGTGGTTAGTATATCTCTGCGTCCCGGCGCCTCTTTGCTTTCGACGAGTCTGTCACTGATTCCTCAAGGGGCGACTCTTGACAACTACCGCACCTTGATATTCGATAAGGATTTTACGATATGGCTCTGGAACAGCCTCATCGTGTCTGTTGCTACGGTCTTAATCGGACTAATGCTGGCTGCTACTGCAGCTTATGCCTTTTCCAGGTGGAAGTTCCCAGGGCGGAGACAGGGTTTGGTATTTTTGCTCCTGACCCAGATGCTGCCCCCGGGAATGTTGCTTCTTCCCATATACATTATGGTTGTCAGACTGAATTTGTTTAACACGTATACAGGGATGATCATCGCGTACTCCGTCGGCTCTGTGCCTTTTTCAATATGGCTCCTAAAAGGGTACTATGACACTATCCCTAAGGAGCTGGAAGAGGCTGCCCTTGTGGACGGGGCGGATCCGTTAACTACCTTTTATAGGATTGTTCTGCCCCTTGCTGCTCCGGCTTTGGCTATAGCGGGCTTGTTCAGTTTCATGACTGCTTGGAACGAGTATATGATGGCCAGGGTAATGCTGCAGAAGGCCAGCATGTTTACATGGCCTTTAGGATTTCAGAAGCTCAGGGACCAGTTTACGACGCAGTGGGGGGTGTTCTCTGCTGCTTCAGTCCTTGTGGCAATCCCTGTTATGCTGCTGTTCCTCTACTCATCTAAATGGTTAATATCAGGCCTGACTCTTGGAGGGCTTAAGGAATAAGGAAGGATTATCAAAAAGCTCGTCGAATAATTGTACGAGGGCCGGTGCCATCGGTGGGAGGCGGTGAGAGAACGATAGAAACCTGCCCAAAGTGCGCGTGTTGTCCAGGGTCACGTATCATACCCGGCTTTATGCCAATTACGCTGTCTTGGGAATTCGATTCGTACGGTTCCAGGAGATGGCATTAGGGGGTATTCTGGAATGGCCAGAGTCTATCTGGAAAATGTAACAAAGAAGTTCGGTAATGTTGTTGCGGTAAAAGACGCTACACTTGAAATTGAGGACAAAGAATTTCTCATTCTTGTTGGTCCGTCAGGTTGTGGCAAATCCACCACGCTAAGAATGGTGGCAGGACTTGAGGAAATTACAGAAGGAGATATCTACATCGGTGATACTCTTGTCAATGACATTCCTCCCAAGGACAGAGATATTGCCATGGTTTTTCAAAACTATGCCCTATATCCTCACATGGACGTCTATAACAACATGGCTTTTGGACTGAAGCTCCGGAAGTTTCCCAAACCGGAGATTGACAGACGCGTTCATGAAGCTGCTAGGATTCTCGGTATAGAAAGCCTTTTGAAGAGAAAGCCGAAAGAGCTTTCCGGAGGGCAGAGACAGAGAGTAGCTTTGGGAAGAGCCATTGTCCGAGAGCCTAAGGTTTTTCTTATGGATGAGCCACTGTCAAACCTTGACGCGAAGCTTCGAGTTCAGATGAGAGCGGAACTTGCGAAGCTTCACGACAGGCTCCAGACCACAATAATTTATGTAACCCATGACCAGACCGAGGCTATGACAATGGGCGACCGCATTGTTGTCATGAAGGACGGCTTAATCCAGCAAGTAGGGGCGCCGATGGAAATCTACGACCACCCTGATAACGCCTTTGTCGCAGGCTTTATCGGAAGCCCGGCAATGAATTTCATGGATGCTGTGCTCAGGCTGGAAGGAGACGAACTCTGGGTTCAAGCAGATGGCTTCAAGGTAAGACTGCCTCGTACAAGATTTGAGAGAGCAGAAGAATATATCGATAAAGAAGTCATCTTCGGTATCAGGCCGGAAGACATACTTGACTTGGATTTTACGCCTGATGCTGACCCTGATCTGATCGTTACAGCTAATGTAGATGTTACAGAGCCTATGGGCGCTGAAGTCTATGTTTACCTCTCAGCAGGAAAGGAATCATACATTGCCCGAGTAGACGCTCATACGCTGGCAAGACCGGGCACCACTCATAAGGTAGTCTTCAATACCCAAAAGGCTCATTTATTCTGTAAAGAGACTGAGATTTCCATCAGGTAACCTAAAGATTAACCGGCTTTCGACCGGTAACTGACCCTGGAGTACGCCTGGGGATGGTTGGGTAAATATCACCAGCTGTCCCCTTTTGGTAATTTTGGGCGGGATTATGGTAAGCGGAGGTCGAGTAACAGTGATGACGCATCCGGGACCTGAATTGGAACTCCTTCTTGATGATATAGACGAGATGTACAGCCGGGATCGGGGCGGGATGCTGAATCTGGCCACAGGTTTTTCAGGCCAGCTTCAAGAAGCGCTGATGATTTCAGATACTGCCGAGCTTCCGAACAATCTAAGAGGCCTTAGGAATATTGTGACAGTAGGTTTAGGCGGTTCAGGAATAAGCGGGGACATTATACAGGTGTTGATAAGCTCTGAAGCAGAGGTGCCTTTAGTGACAGTGAAAGGTTACGATCTACCGGCTTTTGTCAACTGTGAGACCTTAGTCTTTGTTTCAAGTTACTCCGGGAATACGGAAGAGACACTCAGTGCGTATGAAACGGCGCGAAGGAGAGGAGCCGGAATTGTCTGTGTCACAAGCGGGGGGAAGCTCATGGACGCTGCAAGATCCGACAATATCCCTGTGGTAGTCGTCCCCGGCGGTCTTCCGCCAAGATGTGCATTGGCATATTTAGTCACTCCTATCCTTGTGAGTCTGGGACGGTTGGGATATATCGAAGACAGACGAAGGGCTTTAAGTGAAGCTATCCGGCTGATAGAGGATCTCACTACAGTTGTTTGCCCGGAAGCGCCGGCATCTGTAAATCAGTCAAAGCGTATGGCTTTGGCCATGTACGGCAAAGTGCCTCTAATATATGGGTCCACAGGCATTACATCTGCGGCAGCGCTCAGATGGAAGACGCAGATTAACGAGAATAGCAAGGCACATGCATTTTGCAATGTCTTCCCTGAGCTAAACCATAATGAGGTTGTAGGCTGGAGCGCAAGGCCTGACATATCTAAAGCGATGCACGTTGTGATCCTTAGAGATAAAGAAGACCATCCCAGGGTAGAGCGGAGGATAGAGGCAACGAAGGAACTTATGGCCGGGGCGTCAGGTATCAGTGAGGTATTCAGCCATGGCAAGACGAAAGAAGCAAGGCTTCTGTCTTTGGTTCATATAGGGGATTTTGCCAGTCTGTACTTGGCGTTTCTTTATAATCAGGATCCTAAACCTATTTGGGCCATTGATTATCTCAAAGAACGCCTGGCAGATTAAGGGGATCAAAAGACCGGTTCAGGGCATTAGAATATGGGAATTCGGCAGGAGAGGGGTTTTGGTTCGGCAATGGGTGAATCGCTTGTAATAGGGATAGATCTTGGCGGAACGAAGGTAGCGACTGCTGCCGCGGATCTTGAAGGATCGCTTCTTTCAAAGGTCATAAAACCTACTTGTCCGGAGCGAGGCGTGGATGCAGTAATTGATACTGTTGTCGATAGTGTTAAGGAGGCAGCGGCTTCAGCCGGAGCTTCCAAAGCAGACATTAAGTCTATCGGCATCGGAAGCCCCGGGCCTATAGATCCAGAGGCCGGCACAGTCATTTTTGCGCCTAATCTGATGTGGCACAACGTGCCTATTGTCCACATACTTGAAGGCATTCTGGATTTGCCTGTATATCTGGAAAACGACGCGAATGTGGCAGGACTGGGCGAGTATAGATTCGGGGCAGGCAGAGATTCCAAGAACATGATATACATTACAGTCAGCACAGGGGTAGGGGGTGGCCTTATCTTGGACGGAAAGATCCACGCCGGCTCATTTGGCATGGCAGGCGAGGTGGGCCACATGACCATTGTCAATGACGGACCACTGTGTGGCTGTGGAAATCAAGGCTGCCTCGAGGCCCTGGCTGCAGGCCCTGCAATCGCCAGGAAGGCCCGGGCTTGTGTTTTACATGGCGAAGAAACTATAATGGCTGATATGGTGTCAGGCAGAATCGAGGAGATTACATCCAAGACAGTGGGAGAGGCCGCTCTTGCCGGCGACATTCTAGCCAAGGAAATAGTTGATAAGACAGGAGAATATCTGGGAATAGGAGTAGCAAATCTTATTAATGTCATAAATCCTGATGCCGTGGTGATCGGCGGAGGCGTCTCAAATATGGGGGAGCTCCTTCTTGTCCCCCTGCGTCGGGCAGCCGGGAGACGCGCGATAAAGGCTGCCTTCGAGAAGGTTAGGATAGTCAAAGCAGAACTTGGATCTGACGCAGGTGTAGTAGGAGCGGTATGTTTAGCTTTGGGAGGAGTTTAGTCTGTCGAGTTGCTATGTATGCTTACATTAGGTAGAGACTATAGAGATATGCCGGGGATCTGTAAGATCCCTGTAATTCGTTGCGTATTACGCGGCCGACTGAGGACCCGGCTCTTATAGTGGTATCAGATGAAAGGTGCGCGAATAAGTACATTGGGGCAGGGAGATTAGGTTCTGTCCAATTACGTATGGCAAAGCATGTTCTTTGGATAGGAGGATGGACGTGATGGAGCGCACCTGGTTGAAAACGGTTCTATGTGCCATTTTTGTCATAATCAGTGTTATGACATGGTTTGGCTTGAGGGCAGAGATAGCTTCTGCCGAGCCGATTACGGCCTTTGAGATGAAAGACCCGACCGGAGATGATTACGGTCCCGGCACGTATACCTACCCCACGCACAAGGCCTTCTTGCCTGGCTTGTTTGATCTTACGCATTTCCGGGTAAGTCACGATGTGGAATATGTGTACTTCGACGCCACATTTCGCGAAGTTACGAACCCATGGAATGCGCCTGAAGGTTTCAGTCACCAGCTCATAAACATATACATAGATACAACAAAAGGCATGGGCAGGACAGACGCTATTCGGAAAGGCGCTATGGTCTCTTTTGACAAGAGATAT
>JAKPFY010000285.1 GCA_029551185.1 Bacillota bacterium | reverse complement strand
CCGTTCCACTTTATTTTCAATGTATTGAAATCTCGCAATGAACTTATCCACAGCTTTTCCCAGGGCAATTTCAGGATCCACTTTCAAAAACCTTGCAACGTTCACCATGGCAAACAGAACATCTCCCACTTCCTCTTCAATAGCGTTAACGTCTTTCGCCAGACGAGCCTCTTTGAGTTCAGCGAGTTCTTCATTTACCTTAGACAATGCGCCTTCTATATCAGGCCAGTCAAACCCTACCCTGGACGCTTTGGCCTGGACCTTGACCGCCCTCATCAGGGCAGGCATAGCGCCTGCCACATTATGGAGGATTGAGACTCGTCCCTCTTCGTCCCCGCTTTCAGCATGCTCCTTCTGCTTAATTCTCTCCCAGTTACGAAGGACTGTTTCACTGTCCTCAGCCTTAACATCGCCGAACACATGAGGATGACGTCTAATCAGCTTTTTCACGATTCCTTCTATGACATCTGCAATATCGAATTTCCCGCACTCCCGAGCAATCTCGGAATGGAATACCACTTGCAGGAGGACATCTCCAAGCTCCTCACAAAGCGCTTCATCATCCTCATCGTCAATTGCCTGAATTACCTCATACGCTTCCTCAATCAAGTAAGTCCTAAGTGACCTATGCGTCTGTTTGCGGTCCCAGGGACACCCGTCCTCTGCCCTCAGCCTGCGCATAATTTCAACCAAATAAGACATATCACGGCGTCCATCCGTTTCCAAAACTATTACCTCCTAAGTAGCCCTAACCTCTCCAGGACCCCTGCGACGCTCTTGCCTCCGGGGAAGACTTCAAGCTCGTGGCGGCCGATGACTCCGGTCACAAGAAGAGTTGCTCCATAAATTATCACTGCAATGACAATAGCTACAAGACATCCAACCGTGTTGCTTGCCGTCGCCGCGTACACCCCGGCATACGCAGCTCTTGAACCGAGCACCATCAGCAGCACACCAAAAATCGGTTTAATCACGCTATTTGGCACATCTATAGAGAATCCCAGCATCCTAACAAGGGTTACGACATTCAGGAGCCCTGCAACAGCAAACGCTGCCACAGTGCCTAAAGCAGCGCCACGTATACCGAAGGCAGGCACCCCGGTAAGAGAGAAACTAACGATAAACTTAGCTACTGCGCCTTTTGCAAGGTTCCTGACAGGAACTCCTACAGCCCCAAGCCCTTGAAGAATCCCAGAGCTGATCTGCTGGAGCGCAAGAAATACCGTTCCAAAGGCCAAAGCCCGCAAAGGAACTGCCACTTCCTGGGGCCATCTGAGCATTAGCGAGAATTCCGGAGCGAAAACAAAAAGTCCCACAGCTGACGGAAGAGCGAAAAGGAATCCAAGTCTTATCGCTTCCTGGGCCCGCATTGACAAGGCAGATCGATCTCCTTTTGCCAAAGCCTCGGAGATAGCAGGCACGGAACTTGTGGCCACAGCTGCAGTAACAAGTGTAGGGAAATACATGAGCGGTTGTGCCATTCCCGTCAACCGTCCGAAAAGCTTAGTAATCTCATCAGGCGAAAACCCTGCATGGCTAAGCCTTAAAGGAACAATGCCGATATCCAAAAACTGCATGAGAGGCATTATCGCAGCTGCCAGCACCACCGGCAAGGAAAGCTCAAATATCTTACGTATGAGAGATGACCTGGACGCCATGTAATTATCTTTAGCTCCGGATTTCCACTGAGAAGCAGACTTAGGCGCTACGTCGCAGTCTTTTAGGGACCATGTCGTCCTCCAGGATCCTCGCTCATGTTCTTGCCTGAGATATGCGATGATTAGAACTAATAAGCCTGCAGTCCCTCCAAATACAGCCCCCAGATTCGCCCCTGCAGCCGCGTATTCCACCCCACGAGGCAGGAATATCCATGCCAGTCCGATCATGACACTGACCCTGACTA
>JAKPFY010000254.1 GCA_029551185.1 Bacillota bacterium | reverse complement strand
TGTCTCACAGTCAGGTTAACAACGAAAATGGCAAAGTGTGAATTGAGTTTGGGGAGTCATACTGAAAGGAGTGGCAAGTATGTCCAAGATTCTCATTCGCGGCGGTCAAGTTGTTACCATGAACGAGAAACAAGAAATCCTGGAACATGCTGATATCTTGATTGACGGACGCGTAATTGCCTCTGTAACGCCAATGAGTGAGGGGTCCGGAGGGTCAAAAGATATGTCGGGAGAAGGCTGTGAGAGCAGCACACGCCTTCATGATGTTGACATGATTATCAATGCGCGGGATAAAGTCGTCATGCCGGGCTTTATTCAGTCCCATGTCCATCTTTGCCAGACCCTTTTTCGCGGCCAGGCAGATGATCTTGAGCTTATGGATTGGTTGAAGCTTCGCATATGGCCACTGGAGGGTGCGCATGACGAGGACAGTATTTATTGGTCTGCAATGCTGGGAATCACTGAGCTGATTAAAGGTGGGACTACCTCCATCATTGACATGGAGACCGTCCATCACACAGACAGAGCGTTTTCCGCTATTGACGATTCCGGAATTCGTGCCACATCAGGCAAGGTCATGATGGACTACGGGGATGATGTGCCTCCTACACTCATGGAGTCCACAAAGGATTCATTGAATGAGAGCGAGGCGCTGATGAACAAATGGCACATGCATGACGGAGGCAGGATTAGATACGCTTTTGCGCCGAGGTTCGTCGTGTCCTGTACAGATCAGCTCCTTGTCCGTGTGCGAGATATGGCGAAGGCCTCCGGTGTACTTGTCCATACCCATGCTTCTGAGAACAAGGGAGAGATTGAAGTTGTTATGGCAGACAGGGGCATGAGGAACATCAAGTGCTTAAAGGAACTTGGGCTCTTAGGCCCCGGTGTTGTGCTGGCTCACTGCATTTGGCTGGATGATGAGGAGATGGAGCTTCTCAGGGATTCCGGGACAAAAGTAGTTCACTGTCCGTCCTCGAACCTTAAGCTTGCTTCAGGTGTGGCAAAAATCCCGGAAATGCTGGATATAGGTATCCATGTGTCGTTGGGCGCTGACGGAGCGCCGTGTAACAATAACTTGGATGTATTTCAGGAAATGAGACTTGCAGCTTTAATCCACAAACCCCGTCTGGGACCTACTGCAATGCCTGCCGGGACAGTCCTGGAAATGGCGACGAAAGGCGGGGCCAAGGCTATGGGAATTGAGGATGAGGTCGGCAGCATAGAGCCGGGGAAACGCGCGGATATCATCATTCTCGACTTGAATCAGGCGCATGCTGCGCCCACTCAAAATGTAGACCTCATATCCCGCATAGTATATGAGGCTTCTTCAGCTGATGTTGAGACTACGATTGTCGATGGCCGTGTGCTGATGCATCAGAGGAAACTTACTGCCATCAGTGAGCAAGAAGTGGTGCGTGAGGCTAACAAAGCCTTAGAAAGAGCGCTCAGACGTTCCGGGTGTGCTCCGTCTGGCGAGAGATGATGGAATGGGCAGGTTGACGGAATGATTTTGCTTGCTGCGGATGTGATGTATTGTGTTGACTTGTGAGGAAGAGGCACGCTATGCGAGGCAGATTGTGATTCATCAGATCGGCAAGGAAGGGCAGGAGAAATTGAAGTCGTCAAAGGTTCTTGTTGTCGGTGCAGGCGGGTTAGGATCTCCTTCCGCCATGTACTTGGCATGCGCAGGTGTGGGCACAATCGGCCTTGTAGATGATGACACAGTCAGTATTTCCAATTTGCAGCGACAGATCCTCCATGATTCAGACAGCCTTGGGATGAAGAAGGTGGAATCAGCCAAGAGGACACTTGAACGTCTTAACCCCCATGTGTGTGTAGAGACCTATGATACGAGACTTTCGAGAGAATGCGTAAAAGACATAATCGCCGGGTACGACCTGGTGGTGGATGCAGTGGATAACCTGAAAACAAGGTGCCTGGTGAACGATACTTGTCAAGAACTGAAAAAACCCTTGATAGAAGCCGGGGTAATGCACTTTGACGGGATGATTCTTACCATATTGCCTGGGAAAGGCCCATGCTTTAGGTGTGTCTTCCCGTCTCCTCCGCCGGAGGATGCAGCCGGGAAGGCCGGCGGGACCGGCATATTCGGAGCAATTCCCGGCATAGTCGGTTGTATGGAGGCTGTCGAGGCAGTGAAGGTTCTTCTTGACATAGGAAACCCCCTTGTCGGGAGACTGCTCTTATTCAGCGGTTTGGACATGACCTGGAATGAAATCAAGGTATCTCAGAATCCTGATTGCCCGGTTTGCGGTAAGGTGTCTTAGCGAATATGCGGAAGGCGTTTCTTGGCCTTTCTTTATCTGTCCTATTCTCCACCACTTGAGCGCTGATCCGCAGTGGAGGATAGGACGTCTCTGCTTTCAGTGGAGATCATTCCATCTTCATCCTTCATCATCAGCATGATCGTATGTGGGTGCTATTTGATGATGCATACAGGAAGACTTCTTAAGATTCACGTCGTGAGCAAGAGCACATTGACATTGCCATAAGGGCGTGATAAAGTAGACATATAATCCAGATTATGGAATTCATTCATAATAATGTATAATATGTGTTTGCAGGTATGTGTTATCTAAGCATGAAAGGCAAAATTGAGAGGCCGGTGGGCGTCTTTGGCAACTGCTTTGTGGAGGGGGAAGCGATATGGATAAGCTGAAAGTCATTCTGGTCCATGATGGTTCAAGCGGAAGCGGGGCAAGTCCGGATCCGGATGCCCTCCCTGAAGGCATAGAGGTTGTGGGGAGTCTTAGGATAGAAGGATTTGGCGGAAGAGGAGGTCCTCGCGACGCGAGGCAACTAATCTCAGGTAAGGCCGGTCCGAATATCGGCGTAGAAGAAAGTCTTGCCGGGTCAGCCGAAAAAAGTCGAAAGCATGAGTCGTCCCGGCAAGCATTTCTACCGAATGCCCATGAAGAAATCGAGGATCGTCCGGTAAGCCTTACCAGGACAGAATTGGAAGTGCTGAGACTATTGGTCAAAGGCCAGCAGAATAAGGAAATCGCTGATGAAATGTTTATCAGTGTCAATACCGTCAAGAGCCATGTGTCCAGCATTCTCAGGAAGCTGCGCGTAAAGAATCGGGCCCAAGCTGTGAGATATGTGTACAAGTGCGGTTTGTGGCAATGACGTGTGCTGCCCGACAGACTTCATAAATCGTTCCCTTGAGCCTAAAAAAGTCGTCCCTATGGGGAATGGCGGATCCTCTCAATACAAGCTAGACTGGAATTGCCAGAGACAACCTGAGCCGGCCCAGGCGCTATAGTACAAAGTTCGCCCGCTTGAAAGGCGGGGAAGGGGGTGCGCCACATGTACGGTAAGCTCGGCGGAAAGAAGATGAGATTTGACCTTGCAATCGATGGGTTTTGCTTTACCTTTAGGCTGTGGGGTCATCGTATAACTATCGGCTAAGGCCGCAGGGTGGGGTAGGCGGCAGACTCAAATGGGTTGCGGGTCTGCCGTCTGCTTACCTAAATCGCCGGGGAGATTTGCCCAGTGGAAACATAGTCGCGGTACGCGATGCGGAAATGGGGGGAGTGGCGTTGGATCGGCACGTGGTCACCATTGCAAAAGGGATAGAAGTTGTGGAACATGAAGGCCAACGGGTTCTCATAAACCCTGCTAACCGTGAGTGGATAAAACTTGCGGACTACGCATATGAGCTTGTTTTGAATCCGGAAGGGAAACCCGTGCGACAGTTGGTTCTTGATGAGGCTTTGCAAACCGGGGCAGAACCCGAGACTATTAAGAGTCTCTTTCACTATTTGAAGGAATACGGGTTTCTGGCTGAAATCACTGATATGGTGACCCTTGCCCGTGCCTATCTCAATGTAACTGCGAGATGTAATCTAGCATGTCCTATGTGTTACTTTGCAAGTAATGACTCACCCGGGTATGACGAATTGTCTTGTGAAGCATTATTCCTGACCATTGATGCCTTATCCGAGGCCGGGGTCAGCAATCTTGCGATAAGCGGAGGCGAGCCGTTGCTCTTGCCGGATTTCCGCGACATATTGGATTATTCTACGAAGAAGTTCCCCATAATAACTATTCTCACAAATGGAACACTGATTACCCAGGAAGACGCAAGACATATATCAAAGGCCAATGCAAGGGTACAAGTAAGCATTGAATCCGCCAATCCACAGGTTCATGACGGTATTCGCGGGCCGGGCAGCTTCAATAGGGCAATTGAAGGCGTTAAGATGCTGCTCAGGGCAGGAGTACATAACGTCGAGATCGTTCAAACTCTTACAAGAGACAGTATTCGCGAATCCAGAGGAGTTATTGAATTAGCCGGAGCGCTGGGTGTAACCTATCATTTCAGTCTGTTCCTGCCCGTAGGCAGGGGCATATGCCACATGGGCGACATGGAGATCACCACAGATGAATTGTTGAGACACTTCTTCAGGGTGTGTGACGCATCTCTTGAACGAAGACGGGAAGGGGAATTTCAGGCGCCTGACTTAAGTGATCTGACGTCTCCTTTTGAACTCATTGTAAAGGAGCGATGCGGCGCAGGTAGTTCCATTATCAGCATAGAGCCTGACGGTAAGGTGTATCCTTGCCCTGTGCTGCATACCGAGGGTATGGCCTTAGGAAAACTGCCTGATGAGCCGGTATGGGAAATTGTGAGACGAGGCAGGCGCAAGATGCCTGATGTCACCCGACTTCCTGGGTGTTCAGACTGCGATGTAGCTTTCTTCTGCGGAGGAGGGTGTCGTGCAAGGGCGTTCGCTCATACCGGCGATGTGTTTTCGAAAGATCCGTATTGCCGGTTCTATCAGCGTGTCTTACCGGCTTTTCTTTGGGAGTGGCGGGAAGACAGAGCTTTTTCCGACAACATGGAAGCGATCTTGTCCTCTGTTGGGAAAGGAGAATAAACAGCGGTGACTGCGCTGACTTATGTCCTTCTCGGGATCTCACTTGTGGTAAGGCTTTTTGTGTCTTCGGAAGCCTGCAAGCGAAATGACGCGACAGATGCTACAACTTCAGTGGTTTTTCTCTCATTGATCTCCGCCGGGATTATACACCGGGGAGATCCCCTGGACATATACGGCCTTAGCTTGTCATCGTTATTCAGGTGTTCTTGGACTGCCATATTTCTTCTATGGGCAACCGCATTTACCATAGGCAGAGTGGCAAATGCTTTGATTCTTCATCCCGGCACAGGTTTTGAAGAGATGTTGGCAAGAGGGCATGCAAGCCCGGGTGGGGTTTATCTTTCTTTGAAAGATTACCCGAACCTCTGCGGGCTGATGTTAGGGGTACCTATGATATGGTCCCAGACCTTCATGGAGGAGTTCATATTCCGAGGGTTATTAGTCTCACTGGGCAAATGGTTCTATGGCTTGTTGGGGATATCAGAGCCTTTTGCCGGTTTTCTCAGTATTATAGGTTCTGCGATTATGTTTGGGCTCGTTCATTTTGTCCCTGCATTTTACCGTTTAAGGGGAAAGAGCATCCTGATCCCGCTATATGCGTTTATCATGCCGACTACACTTGGGATGATTTTTTCCTTGCTGAACCGGGTGTCATATTCCCTTTGGTCCGGGTGGATTGTGCACTTCGGCCTGAACTATGCAGGGTTTATGTGGGACAGGATATCAGGAAAATGGGAGGCGTATGGCCCGGCGTAAGGTATTTGGGGGGATGGGTTACGTCTTATGTAGAGTTTTCCGATGTAACAAAGGTATATAGGGATTTCCGGGGTAGGCCTGTGGCCACTGGAATAGAGGGGCTTTCCTTTTCTATCCGGGAGGGGGAGACATTGGCGCTCCTCGGGCCTAACGGGTCAGGCAAGACTACAGTCATCAAGCTTCTTGCAGGCCTTCTAATTCCCACTTCAGGAAGGATCACAGTCGGTGGGGTCGATGTGATCCAAAATCCCAGGAAAGCATTGGAAAATGTGGGTGTAATGCTTGGTGACGCGCGTTCAATTTACTGGAGGCTCACTGCGCAAGATAATCTGGAGTACTTTGGTGCGCTAAGGGGAGTTTGCGGCAAGAAGTTACGGGAACGCATAGGGGCTTTGGCAAGGCTGTTGGATTTCGAAAGCGTTTTGACCAGGCGTGTGGGAGAGCTGTCCCGCGGTATGCGCCAGAGACTGCTTCTTGCCATAGCGCTGCTGCCTAATCCGCGCCTATTGATACTGGATGAACCTACATTCGGGCTTGATGTGCTATCCAGACATGAGATCCGACGACTCCTTCGTGAAATCGTATCAACAAAACACTGCGCCATTGTTATCGCTACGCATCAGATGGAGGAAGCTGAGGAACTTGCCGGCCGCGTTTGTATCCTCAGGCGAGGCAAGGCAGTGGCTCTGGATACCGTGGAAGGTTTGACAAGGAAGATAAACGGGGCGAGAGACGGTCAGGTTGCATCATCGCTTTTGCTTGAGGAGGTATTCCTCGAGGTGACGAGGGAAGAAAGCAAAGGAAGGGCGGAAGTATTTCATGACAGGGCCGGCTATCCTTTGGGCTGAACTGAAAAGAGGTATGAAAAACCACTTGGCATATCCGGTTCAGGCTGCGTGTGAAATCATTACCGTGATATTCATTGCAATAGTCATACCGTCATTTACGGAAGGGTCTTTTCCCAGGGGCATCTCAGGCGTTGCGGTGGAAAGGCCGGAAAAGATCACTGCGTTTATCATGGTTTTTATTGCGCTCATCGGTCTTCAGATTGTCCATCGGGTGGTGAGGGAAGAGTCAGATCTTGGAACCCTTGAGCAATTGTGCCTTTCGCCCATTGGGTTGCCTTCTCTCATAATGTTCCGTTGTGCTGCTGACACCATCAGGATGGCGCCGATTGTCCTAATAGTCGCAGGGATGGTTTCACCGCGTCAACAACTGGGCCAAATCCTTGTTATGGTGCCTGTGATCATCTTCTTCATGAACATAGGTATGCTTGGAATGGGTTTTTTGCTGGGTTCTCTTACGCTTGTTGCCAAACGCACCGGATTCATCCCGAACCTGGCAAGCCTTGCCTTATTACCGTTTGCCTTGTCTCCTTCCGGTGAAATGCCGTACATACTGAAAATTGCAGGCTCGATCGTGCCTTTTGCCCATGGGGTCAGATTAATGGAGCCTACGCTTAAAGGCTCTCCTGTTGCCTTATGGATACCGGATCTTCTCAAGCTGTGCCTTTTGAGTTGTTCATGGCTTATCCTTGGTATCCGGTGTTTCGTCATGGCTGAAAGATTTGCCAGACAGAGGGGGCTGCTTGGGAAACACTGAAAAAGATTCGGCAAAGGGGGATTCTCTTGAGTTCTGATTCTTTGGAATTTGGGCTGATGCAAGCATGCCTTAGTTTGAGCCGAATATGCGCAAAGGAAGCAATATGGGTTAATTCGCCCGGTTCCAAATTGACCCTTATTCAACACGCAATCTGCTTCTTGGATATCGCCTGCCAATTCAAGTCTTCTACTAATAGCAGACTGTTTGCTGTTGGGCGCATTGCGAAGTAGCAGGAATCGACTCCCCGTTAGAGAAGAAACAGAGTAAGATTTTTCTGCGCCTGAACAACGGGGGGAACAGAGTGATAAAACGATTCTTATCCATTCTTGTATTGATATTGCTGGCTGTCATAGTTGTCTTTTCGCGTCCGCTCGCAGGTATTTTTACTGATATATTATGGTTTGACAACCTTGGTTACCTAAGTGCGTTCTTGATTCCCATTTCATCAAAACTGATTACAGGAATCATTGCCGGCCTGGTATCCTTTGTATTTCTATATGCTAATCTCAGTTTTACAGCAAGGAGAATAGGCAAATCCCGACGTGTTGCTGAACGCTATCCTGACGCTCCTCCTGAGCAAATGGCAAGGTCTATCCGCCGCACATTCCTGGTGTTTGCGATTTTGGCTGCGGTGCTTGCAGGAGCTGCCATGTCATCTCAGTGGTTGACAGTCCAAACCTTCTTGAACCGGACTGCCACAGGTATTACGGATCCCCTCTTTGACATGGATGAGGGTTATTACTTGTTTGTTCTACCATTTCAGCTCATAGTGTATCGGATGTCAATTTCTCTTGTCGTTGCTGCTCTTGTAGGAGTTCTTGCTCTTTATATGTTCACAGGTTCTATTCATATAAAGGGCTTATGGAGTGGCGAAGGGGAAGGGGCAGCCAAGTTCCATGTAGGAGCCCTGGCAGCAGCGGCCTTATTCCTCAAGGCATGGGGATATAGACTTCAAGCCCTTACTTTAGTGTATTCCACCAGGGGAGTGGTATTCGGGGCCGGTTTCACAGATGTGCATGCCCTCCTTCCCGGGCTTCGTATCCTTGCTGTTCTGGCGATTGTCCTTGGAATCCTGGTGCTTGTCAGTGTATTTGTACGCACCCGGAAACTCTTGATTACGACCGCAGTGGTTTTTGTCGCTTGCTCATTTATCCTCGGCGGAGTATTCCCCGACCTTGTTCAGAAGTTCGCTGTTGAGCCCAGCGAGTTGTCAAGGGAAACGCCTTACATTGCGTATAATATTGAGTCCACCCGCAGAGCTTTCGGCTTGGATAAAATAACTGTCAAGTCTTTAGATGTCAATAATGATCTCACATTCGAGACGCTTGCTGAGGAACATAAGGATACAATAGAAAACATAAGACTCTGGGACTGGCGTTCACTGGGCCAGACTTACGGGCAGCTCCAGGAGATCCGGGCTTACTATGATTTCTATGATATAGACTTAGATAGGTACCCGGTAGGAGATAGAACCCTGCAGATGGCATTATCAGCCCGGGAACTGTCTTTGAGTCTCCTTCCGTCACAAGCCAGGACTTGGGTCAGTGAGCACTTAGTATATACTCACGGCTATGGACTTGCCATGAGCCCAACCGGCGAAGTTTCAAAAGAAGGGCTTCCTAAGTTTACCATCTCGGATATCCCACCACGATCATCTTATCCCGGATTCGATGTGACCCGGCCTGAGCTCTATTATGGCGAGAAGACCGATAGTTATGTCATAGTCAACACTGCCTCAAAGGAGTTTGATTACCCTGAAGGAGATTCCAACGCATATACGGTCTACGAAGGGACAGGAGGGGTTCAGCTCTCCTCGTTAATCCGAAGAATAGCTTTTGCACTGCGCTTTGGCACTTCCAAGCTGTTATTCTCTGCAGATATCGGTCCGGAGAGCCGTGTGCTGTTTGATCGGAACATAAAGGATCGGGTGAAGAAAATCGCGCCGTTTCTTAAGTACGATGAAGATCCTTATCTCGTCTTGGTTGACGGCAGGCTTTTTTGGATGTGGGACGCATATACAGTGAGCAGGCTTTATCCGTATTCCCAGCCTACCTATGAAGGTTTCAACTATATCCGAAATTCTGCAAAAATCGTAATAGACGCCTACAGCGGGGATGTCACCTTCTATCTGTTCGATCCTTCTGACCCTATTGCTAAGACCCTGTCAAAGATTTTCAAGGGGCTGTTTAAGCCTTTTGATGACATGCCTGACGCTCTTAAGGCGCATGTGCGTTACCCTGCGGACCTCTTTGAGATCCAATCACGAGTGCTTTGTCTCTATCACATGACCAGGCCTGACACATTCTATAACACGGGAGACAGCTGGGAATTCCCTGTGGAAGTCTACGGGCAGGAGCGTGTCGAGGTATCGCCTTACTATGTGTTCATGAAAACACCCGGAGAGGAGCAGGCAGAGTACCTGTTAATCTTGCCTTTTGTACCTTCAGGCAAAGATAATATGATCGGATGGCTCATGGCAAGGTGCGATGTACCGCGCTTAGGAGAGCTGGTTTTGTACACTTTCCCCAAGGACAGACTAGTATATGGGCCGATGCAGGTTGAATCCAGAATAGACCAGCACCCTGAAATATCCCAAGCCTTGACTCTCTGGAGCCAACGGGGATCTAAGGTCGTCAGAGGCAATCTCTTGGTAATCCCTATCGAGCGTTCTCTCTTATATGTGGAGCCTCTCTACCTTTTGGCTGAACGGAGTGAGTTGCCGGAACTAAGGAGAGTGATCGTCGCGTTCGGGGACTCAGTAGCTATGGGAAATACGTTGGAAGACGCTCTTCGATCAGTTTTTGCTGCAGTATCCGGCGATGTCCGAAGAGCTGAAGTCAGAGAGACTGTGGGCTCCGGTCTTCAGGATGTTGTCCCTAAGGCACAAGATTTGACTGTGCGGGCATTAGTGGAAGATGCCATCAGAGCTTACGAAGAAGCTGACAAGTATCTCAGCCAAGGGGATTTTGCAGGATTCGGAGAGTCCCTGGCCGAACTCGGAAGATTGCTTGAGGAGCTGAAAGAGAGGACGGAGTAGGTTTGGTAAAAGTTGTGGTGGAATCCGACGGTTGTGATGTACGGTTCTCGAAAATAGCCCCATTTAGCCTTAAAGACACCCTCATGTGTGGCCAGGCGTTTAGATGGAAAAGCACAAGCAATGACCTTTGCGCGTATACCGGTGTCGTTAAAGGAAAAGTCCTTAAGGTCAGGCAGGAGGATGACTGCTTGATCTTAGAAGGCCCGGTGGATGAAGACACTGTGCGTATGACCTTGGATTACTTCGCTCTTGATGTTGATTTGGGAGAGATTGAGAATAAGCTGAGGGAAATTGACCCGGCAGTCGGTACTGCAATTGACTTTGCTCCCGGAATACGCCTTCTCAGGCAGGATCCTTGGGAAGCGATGGTAACCTTTATTATCTCAGCGCGAAACTCTATGCCTCTTATTCGTCGATCCGTGGAGCTTTTGGCTGAAAAACACGGGGTTCCGATTTCTGAAAGGCGTCAGGGAGACTCCTGTGACGTGCATTTTAGCTTTCCAAGCCCTAAGATGTTGGCGGAAGCAGCTGTTGAAGAGCTCCTGGAGTGCAGGACAGGTTTTAAGGCGCCTTATATAAGAGAGGCTGCGGAAAGGATTGCGTTCGGGGGTTTTGATCTGTACGGAGTCGGGGATTTGGAATACGAGGAAGCAAAGAGTAAACTCATGGAATTTAAGGGAGTGGGCAGCAAAGTAGCTGACTGTATCCTCTTGTTCGCTTTCGGGTTTTATCAGGCATTTCCTATAGATGTATGGGTTACCCGAATTATGCGCTATCTTTATTTTGACAGCAAGAAGGTGCCGCTTCGTGTCATTTCAGAATTTGCCCATGAAAAATTCGGCGATTTAGCCGGATATGCCCAACAGTACCTGTTCTATTACGCCAGAAACAAGCTGGGCCCGGAGATACGTGGGCTTGAGTAAGATTCACAGGCTTCGACTTGCTGTATGGTAAGTGATGGGAAAGGCGTATCTTGTCAATATGAGTAGAAGGAATAGAATATGAGCATAGAGAATTAAGTTACGAAATACATTCTTCGTTCTTGCTTGACTGAATTTCTTTGGGAATCTTGACTATGGCCAGGAGGAGTTTTTATGGCAGGAAAAGTCCCATCGAAGAAGGAAAAAAAGAAGCCTAAGAAGCAAAAACCTGAGCAGGTTAAATCCCAAAACATATCAAAAATATGATTTCTCATGAAACAGTGAGTTTTTTGCTTAGGTAATAAACATAGAAGGAGTAGAAGGGCGTGGCGCGTAGAAGAAACGGATTATTTGTCAAAGATATGGCTATAGATCTTGGTACCGCAAACTCTCTTGCATATGTTGCAGGACGGGGCGTGGTTATAATTGAACCTTCGGTGGTCGCTATAGATGAGATATCAAATGAGGTAATTGCCGTAGGCGATGAAGCGAAGAGGATGATAGGTAGAACACCCGGCGCTATCCGTGCGGTACGGCCTTTGAAACAGGGGGTAATTGCCAGCTTTGATATGACAAAGCATCTTCTCCGCCATCTGATTCTGCGTGGTTGCAGAGGAAGGATGATTGTCAGGCCACGCGTTATTGTTTCAGTCCCTGCATATGTAACTGAAGTTGAGCGTCGTGCAGTAATCGATGCTACCGTTGAGGCAGGCGCAAGAGCTGCGTTCTTAATTGAAGAGCCGGTTGCTGCAGCTATCGGTGTAGGGCTTCCTGTCCAGGAACCTACAGGCAGTATGGTAGTGGACATAGGAGGAGGCATGACTAACTCAGCGGTCATCTCGTTGGGAGGCATTGTGTCAGGCCGTTCTGCCAGAGTCGGCGGGGATGACATGGATGAGGCTATTATCAAATACGTCCGAAAGAACTACAACCTTATGATAGGGGAACGGACCGCTGAGGATATAAAGACTAACATCGGATCAGTCTGGCCTCTGGATGAGGAACTCTCTATGGAAGTCCGAGGCAGAGACTATGTAACCGGACTGCCAAAGGGAATAACCTTATCATCGGTTGAAGTCCGGGACGCTTTGGCTGAACCTATGGCTGTTATTGCCGGCGGTGTCAGGAGCACGCTGGAAGATACCCCTCCCGAGCTTGTAGGAGATATCATAGATAGAGAGATTGTCGTCACAGGCGGCGGCGCTTTGCTTCGTGGCATAGATAAGTATTTTGCGAAGGAAACCGGCATTCGTGTCAAATGTGTGGAGAATCCCTTATTGAGTGTTGTGACAGGCGCAGGCAGGGCTCTCGAGGAGATCGATCTTTTGGAGAGAATCGCAACTGCCGGAAGTAAGGCGAAATAGGAATTGTCACAAGCGTCCCGATTTTTGTCAGATGGAATTGAAGAGCCAACATAAGGTTTGATTCCTTATATTGGCTCAAGTTGTCTTGGTACAACCTCAATCATAAACTATGCGGCAGTTGTCTTCTTATCAACTTTCTGGGATTGGGTTGCCAATGATACTACTATGAATATGACAAGGGATATCAAGGCCGCGTATATTTCCACAGGCGCACCGAAGATATTGGCTTTTGTCAGTATGCCCCAGAGGGCTACGATAGATCCGATTATCAGTGATGCCAAGGCTCCTTCTCTTGTAGCTGATTTCCATATAACCCCGCCCATGACAGGCACAAATACGCCTGCACTGTACATTGTGTACGAGTATATAAGCGCATCTATTATTCCGGGCATTATAAGTGCGATAAGAAGGCCTAATATTCCCAGTAAGATTGTGAAGTTCCTGGATATTGCAAGAAGCTTCTTTTCGTCTTTTATCTCGTCCACTTTGAACGTCTCTATCCAAAAGTCTTTCACTATATGGGATGTAGCTGCGGTTAAAAGAGAGTCGGCAGTTGACATTATGGCGGCCAGTATGGCAGCTAAAACTATTCCCCCAGCTACCGGATTCATCAGATTCTGTACTACCCAAGGGAAAGCATTGCCTCCTGTTTCCAGATCTGACAGCGCTCGTGCCCCCATGCCGATGATCGTCGGGAAGAATGCGACTACTACCAGGATAATACCGCCGATTATCGATGCTGACTTAGCCACCTTCGCGTCTTTTGCCGCGAACAGTCTTTGATAAAAGTCCTGGCCGATGAGGGTGTACATTACCGTGGGAAGTAGGAGCCACATGATGCTGGATGTGCCGAGACCCCAAAAACTGAAGTAACCGGGTTTTACCCCTTTTGCCACAAGTGTCGCGGAAAGGGCTGCCATTCCGCCGGCGTTCGAAACGACCAAAGCAGCAGCTAATATCACACCAAGGGTTGCCAGTATCAATTGAACTGCATCAGTTATTGTAACTGCCCAGAGGCCGCCTAATGCAGTGTAAACAATAAAGACGAGTGTAGCGATGACGGCGCCGGTATTGCCTGTAATACCCAATATGCTCAATGCGCTTCTTGCCGAAAGCACCATGGCTGCCAGTATCCCTACCAGCGCAACGAGGGAAAGAAGCGAGCCCAGTATTCTTATGGTCTTTCCGCCGTATCTTTGCTCAAGGTAATCAGGTACAGTATAAAGTGCCAGGTCCCTGAACTTGCCTGCAGTGGCAAAGCCCAAAAGGAGGATGCCTATACCGCAGGACACACCATACCATGCGCCTGACCACCCATACAGAAAGCCGTATTCACTGCCGCCCATAACCATCCCACCGCCGAAATGGGTGGCTGCAAGGGTGGCTGCACACATTGGAATCCCGAGTCTTCTGCCTGCCAGGAGAAAGTCAGTCATGCCTTTAATGTAACGCTTGTTGGACCACCAACCAATTGCCAGCATTGCCAACATATAGACAGCCACTATAAAAAGAATCATGCCTGCACCTCCGTTTCGGAAGATTCACTCTCCTAAACATATGGGGAAAAAACGTTCCGGATACCGGATAGAGATGGATTCACACCTCCTTTGACTTTAATTGACCTCTCATCTTAGAGTCTACTCTTGATTTTGCATATTATATTGCAGATAATAGTCATGCTGCAAGAATATGGGAAGAAAATAGTGGGATAGTCTTTCCATGTAGCTTTCTAGATAATTGTTGTTTTCGGTGTAGTCTATCTATTCTATATTAGCAGTAATTTTCCTTCGAAATATTCAATGTATATTAGCGTCAGATATTAAGTTCTGTATTTATGAAATGTCGAAATAAAATAGGATTCCGGTAGTACAAGCATGTGGCTGTAAATGCATTTTTCCATAATCCGCCCGGCGATTGTGTTTCGTCAATTTGCCGGTGTTGATTTCATCGCCATGTCCGACATTATTGTGTTTCTAAGATTTTTTGTCGTATGACAAGGAGTTTTGGTAAACGTAAAAGAAGTAAAAATCAAGCTCTTTTTCGGAAACGGCAACTGTGAATAAGGGGAGAATAATTAATATGTTACCCATGCTGAATATTGAAGAGAAGCTATTACTCCGTGCCAGCTGGAAAGATTTCATAGAACATGGAAAATCACCGGTGGACGTAGATCCGGTGATAGCTGCATCATGGCAGCGCAGCATGGATTGGAAGGTTGACCCTTTCCTTTCAGGAAACTGTCGCATACTGACTAAATCCGAACTTTCCGAAAGACTTGCGGATAACAAGAAAATCCTGGATATCGCGAAGCCTTACATGAGTGATATGCATCAGGCTTTACGCGGGCTTGGGTATATGCTTTTTCTCACTGATACTGAGGGCTGGGTTCTTCATGCTGTCGGTGATAAAGAGATAATGGATGACTTCCACGAAACACTCGACTTTCAGTTAGGTGTCAGCTGGCATGAAAGTGTAGTTGGCACTACTGCAGTGGGAATCGCCTTGCACCATTGTCAACCTGTGCCTTTCATCGCTGAGGAGAAGTACTGCCTGATTCTCAAAGACCGGGCATGTGCAGCAGTGCCTATTAAAGACGCGAACTCAGGCGCAATCGCAGTTCTTGGTCTGGCGACTAACCTTCACAAAGTGGTTAGAATGGACAATACGGTCTTTGCGTTGCTTTGCGCAGCGCAAGCGGCTATCGAAAATAAGTTGCAACTGCTTCATTCCAAGGAGACGCTGCAGGTTATCGACAGCAGGTACCGGAAGGTTTTCGAATCTGTATCTGACGCTATTGTTATAGTTGACTGCAATGGTATTGTGAGCAGCATTAACAGCAAGGCAGCAGAAATCCTGTCTGTTGATCCTGGCAAGGTTGTTAATCGTCCGGCAGCTGATATCTTAGGCTGCAACCCAATACTGCTTGAGACCGGCACAGTGTTTTCCAAGCCTGCTTTATCTCCCCATGCTCCAAAACTTCATATAGAGAGCTTCTCCATTCCAGATCCCGGAGGCAGCAGGGAAGGATCTGTGGTAGTTGTCAGAAAACCTGACATCCTTGCTGACAATGGTGCTAAGGGTCTGAATAAAGCCTTTTATACGTTCGATGACATAATCGGAGAAAGCCGGGAGATTTGCGAGATCAAACAGATGCTGTCCAAAGCTGCGAAGGAATCTTGTCCTGTCATGATTAGCGGAGAGACGGGAACAGGTAAGGAGCTTTTTGCTCATGCCGTTCATAACGCCG
>JAKPFY010000251.1 GCA_029551185.1 Bacillota bacterium | reverse complement strand
ACTTACCGCCCTCATATTGTGGGCATAGCTCATCCGGATGCAGCTATGCTATTTAGGGACAGGGTCCGAGACCTTGATGTAGAGATTGTGTCCGGAGAGGATGCAGCATCTATCGTTGCATCCTACAGCTCCGCAGATCTTGCAGTGTGCGCAATCGTTGGAATAGACGGTCTTATGCCGACGATTCAAGCTATTAAGAGCGGGAAGACAATAGCCCTTGCAACTAAAGAAGCGTTGGTCGCAGCCGGGCAAATCGTAATTGATGAGGCTGCTCGGCACGGAGTAAGAATCCTGCCTGTAGACAGTGAGCACTCTGCGATATTCCAGTGTCTCCAAGGGCACGATATATTAAGTGTGGAAAGATTGATTTTGACTGCGTCAGGTGGCCCTTTTCTCGATGTTTCCAAAGAAGACATGGAGAACGTCACTCCAAGGGAGGCTCTTCGCCATCCTACGTGGTCTATGGGCGCAAAGGTTACAATAGACTCTGCGACTTTGATGAATAAAGCCCTTGAACTTATAGAAGCAAGGTGGCTGTTTGGAATAAGTCCTGATAAGATTCGCGCAATCATTCACAGGCAAAGTATTGTTCACTCCATGGTAGAGTTTACTGATGGATCGATCTTGGCTCAGCTTGGCTCTCAAGACATGAGACTTGCGATTCAGTATGCCTTAAGCTTTCCCAACCGGGTTAGGGGGTATTGTGATAGAATTGACCTTGCAAAACAAGGAATCCTCACATTCGAGGAGCCAGATTTACATAGGTTTCCTGCTCTTCGCCTTGGCTACGAGGCTCTTCAAGCCGGAGGCACCCTTCCCTGTGTTCTGAACTCCGCTAATGAAGAAGCGGTAGGCCTGTTCATGTCAGGGAAGATCGGATTTTGCGATATTGCCAGGCTTGTGGAAGACGCTATGTTAAGTCACAATGTACTGGAGGGGTCTTCTTTGGACCAAGTGCTCGCCGCTGACTCCTGGGCCAGAGGGCACGTCCTTCGGCAAGCAGGAAGGATAGGGAGATGATTCTGTGCTTAGTTCTGCGCTTATGATACTTATTGCTTTCGCTTTTGTATTCCTCTCATTCGCCTTCTCCCACGAATTCGGGCATTTTATTGTGGGTAAGGCTGCAGGAGTACAGGTGTACGAATTCAGTTTAGGCTTCGGCCCGAGTATTCGGCAGTTTACGCGGGGAGAAACCGTATACTCTGTAAGAGCCCTTCCCCTTGGCGCATTTGTCAAGTTTGCAGGGCTGGATGAACCCCCTGATCCTGATTGTGATGTTGACGACGATGATCCAAGGAGTTTTCGGTCAAAGCCTGTTATCCTCAGGATTCTCACTATTCTGGCAGGCCCTTTAATGAATTTTGTTGTGGCTTTTATCTTGTTTGCTATAGTTTTTGTCCAAGTGGGTGTGCCTTCAGCCGTGATTGCAGAGGTTTATCCTGAAACCCCTGCTTGGCGCGGAGGTATCATGGCAGGAGACAAGATCATTTCCATCGATAACGCTCCAACTGACACTGTAGGTGACGTGAAGGACAAGATTTGGCAAAGTCCCGGGCGCCAATTGACTTTCGTAATTGAGCGGGACGGAGCCGTAATTGAACGGGTAGTGACCCCTGAACAAGATCCGAGCGTACATGGCGGTGTCATAGGTGTAATGCTTTCAGAGGTTTGGACGCGTCGAGGGTTCTTTGAGTCTGTAAGTCGAGGCGCACGTTTCACAATGAGCTTGGCAAGGAATCTCCTCATAACTCTTGGGAGGATGGTTACAGGGAAGATAAAGCCTGATGTAGCAGGTCCTATAGGAATTGCCCAGGCAGTTGGGCAAACTGCGAAGTTAGGTTTTATTAATGTCCTCTATCTTGCAGGTTTACTCAATGTAAATCTTGGGCTCTTGAATCTTCTTCCGATACCGGTCCTTGACGGAGGGTGGATTTTGCTCCTCTTGATCGAGGCAATACGCAGGAAGCCTCTCAGTGTGGAGCAAGAAGCCTTTGCCCGCATGATCGGCATGGCTATCCTAGGGCTCTTGATCGTTTTTGCCACGTTCTCAGATATTGTCAGGCTGGGCGCGATGGGGGGCTGAGTTCGAAGGAGGGGTTATGCTTGCGCCGTATTTTAAGGCGTAAATCCAGGCAAATTATGGTAGGAGAGGTAGGCGTAGGGGGAGACGCTCGTATCTCTGTTCAATCAATGACGAAGACTGATACTAGAGATGTGGAGGCAACCCTGTCTCAGATAACAAGACTCAAAGACGTAGGCTGTGATATAGTAAGATGCGCTGTCCCTGATATGGAGGCAGCTACGGCATTAGAGGAAATCAAGAGACGTTCCCCTCTTCCCTTGGTAGCGGATATTCATTTTGATTATAGGTTAGCTTTGGCCGCTGCGAGAGCAGGCGCTGACAAACTAAGGATAAATCCGGGCAATATCGGAGGCAGGGATCGGGTTCGGGAGGTTGCGGAAGCGGCGAAGGAGCGAGGCATTCCCATAAGGGTCGGGGTCAATTCCGGCTCCATACCCAAAGACTTACTGTCAAAACACCAAGGGCCGACTTTCGAGGCCCTGGTTGAAAGCGCAAAGAGGAGCATATCTCTTCTTGTTGATGAAGGCTTTCAGGATATAGTCGTATCAGTGAAGGCATCAGATGTTGTGACGACGATTTCCGCTTACCGTGCTTTAGCCGGGTTATGTGATTTTCCGCTTCACTTAGGTGTTACTGAAGCCGGTGGGGTAAGGACAGGCACAGTGAAGTCTTCTATAGCCCTTGGAACATTGCTTATGGAAGGCATAGGCGATACAATCCGTGTTTCTCTTACGGACGAGCCTGAGGAAGAAGTAAGAGTGGGAATTGCCATACTGTCCGGTATAGGAGTTAAGACAGAGGGTGTAGAAATAATATCATGTCCTACTTGCGGGCGCTGCCACGGGGATCTCATGAGGCTTCTAAAAGATGTGGAGGAGAAATTTGAGGGGTTTAAGTTTCCAATCAAAGTCGCTGTAATGGGATGTGAAGTCAACGGTCCCGGAGAGGCGCGAGAAGCCGATGTCGGGGTGGCGTTGGGTGAAAAATCAGGACTGATTTTCAGGGAAGGCTGCCCACAAGGACGTGTTCCATGGGAAGACATAGTGCCGAGATTAGTGGAAGAAGCTGTACGAATCGGGAAGCGAAAAGAAGCAAAAAACCTTTGAAGTCTCGTCAGGGAGATGAATCCAAGTGAAAGTATCCGTAATAATACCTGCCTATAACGAAGGTGCTCGTATAAAAGGGGTAATCTCTGCTGTAAAGGAAGCCAAGTTGCCTTCGGAGATAATCGTAGTAAGTGACGGCTCTACAGATGACACCGTTAAAATGGCTCAGTCTGAGGGAGTGAATGTTATAGAGCTTCCTGAGAATCAAGGAAAGGGAGCAGCTATGAAGGCAGGTGTATGCTCTACAGATGCCGACGTTTACGTGTTCATCGACGCGGATTTAGTGGGGTTGACACCGGATCATGTAGATGATTTGATTCGTCCGGTTGTGGAGGGTGAGGGGGATGCGACCTTAGGGGTTTTTGGGGGAGGCAGACCTACGACGGATTTGGCACATAAGATGACTCCGGGGCTTTCGGGCCAGCGTGCGGTGAAGGCGTCATTGCTCAAGACCCTTCCTAGTATTGAGGAGTCAGGGTACGGAGTTGAAGTCATGCTGAATAAGCACCTTGAGAGGCACCATGCCAAGGTCAAGCGAGTTGAACTTCACGGAGTGTCCCAGATCCTCAAAGAGGAGAAAATGGGAGGATTGGAAGCTTTGGCTGCCCGCATTAAGATGTATAAAGATATTGTTACCCACATAAAATAGGGAAACGGTCGTCGGCAGTCTGTGCCTTTAGCGTATTCTGAGCGAGGTTCGCTTGACGCATGGCATAGTCTGGAGTATCATATGCTAAACCGGATAGTTTATAGGACCAAACTCGATGATGAAGAGGAGTAGGGTGACGCTTCCTGAAGAGAGGGAGGCCATTTAGTGGTGGGAGCCTCCTGGGATAGGCGCACATCGAAGGTCGCTTCTGAGTATCAACATCCAACAAGCTGCAACAATTGGCGTGCCTTCAGTAGGTGTTGACGGGGGGCCCGTTACAGCCCGAAGAGCGCTCGTAGTGTTTAGCTTAAAGAGATGCGCTGCTAACCTACGAGAAACAAGGTGGTACCGCGGAATTAGGCTCCTTTCGCCCTTGATAAGGTGGAAGGGGCCTTCATAATTTGTAAGAAAGATTGACATGTAAAAAGGGGGAAGGCAAGGGGCTATGAGAGATCCGATTAAAACTGTTGCGAAGAAACCAAGCGACATGCCTACTCGCTACAATCCTTTGGAATTCGAGGATAAAATCTATCAGAAATGGGCTTCCGCCGGGCTTTTTCATCAAGAAGCGGACCCTTCGAGGGAGTCTTTCTGTATAGTAATTCCGCCGCCGAATGTTACCGGGGCTTTGCACATAGGGCATGCTCTCGATAACACCCTCCAAGATATCTTGGTAAGGTGGCATAGAATGCTTGGACACAACACTGTATGGATTCCCGGAACAGACCACGCAGGAATCGCCACACAGGTCAAAGTCGAGGCTGCTCTTGCAGAAGAAGGGTTGACTCGGCATGATTTGGGGCGTGAGAAATTTATAGAACGTGTATGGGAATGGAAACACAAGTACGGTGGGGCTATTAGAAAACAACTTGAGAGGCTCGGGGCGTCGTGTGATTGGCAAAGGGAAAGGTTCACTATGGATGAAGGTCTTTCCATAGCTGTCCGGCGGGTCTTCGTAAGTCTTTATGAGAAGGGGCTTATATATAGAGGCGCCTACATTGTGAATTGGTGTCCTAGGTGCCATACATCCCTATCAGACCTTGAAGTCGAGCATGAAGAGACAGAAGGCGCCTTGTACTACATTAATTATCCCTTCTCTGACGGAGAGGGTTATGTGCAAATTGCAACAACACGTCCTGAGACAATGCTAGGTGATACTGCAGTTGCCGTGAACCCTGATGATGAACGTTATAAGGACGTCATCGGCAGGTATGTAATTCTCCCTATTATAAACAGGGAAATACCGATTATAGCGGATAAATGGGCAGACCCTGAATTCGGGACAGGAGCTGTAAAGGTAACCCCTGCCCATGATCCAAATGACTTTGAGATTGGACTTAGGCATTCTCTGCCTATAGTTAAGGTCATTGGCGAGGACGGCCTAATGACGGAAGAGGCAGGGGAATACCAAGGCATGGACAGGTATAAATGCCGCAGCAAAGTAGTATCTCGGCTGCAAGACTTGGGGCTCTTAGCCAAGATTGAAGAACGGGCTCACTCTGTGGGACATTGTCAGAGATGCCATACTGCTGTTGAGCCTTTGGTTTCGAAACAGTGGTTCGTGAAAATGAAACCCCTTGCAGAGCCGGCAATAAAGGCTGTTCAAGAAGGCAAAATAAGGTTTGTGCCTGAGAGGTTCAGCAAGGTCTATCTCAATTGGATGGAAGACGTTCATGATTGGTGCATATCGAGGCAACTTTGGTGGGGCCACAGGATCCCGGTATGGTACTGCGATGAATGCGGAGAGACGATTGCAGCCTTGGATACTCCTTCTCAGTGCGGAAAATGTGGCGGGCGCGCCCTGACGCAGGATCCGGATGTTTTGGACACATGGTTTTCTTCTGCTCTGTGGCCGTTTTCCACTATGGGGTGGCCTGAGGAGACTCCTGACCTTGAGTGCTTCTATCCTACTTCAGTCCTTGTGACTGCCTATGACATCATCTTTTTCTGGGTAGCCAGAATGATAGTGATGGGCATTGAATTCATGGGAGACGTGCCGTTTCACGACGTGCTAATCCATGGGTTGGTGAGGGCGTCAAGTGGCAAAAAGATGAGTAAATCCCTTGGCACAGGAATAGATCCCCTGGAGGTAGTTGACGAGTACGGGGCGGATGTGCTTAGGTTCACTCTGGTCATGGGCAATACCCCGGGTAATGACATGAGATTCAGAGAAGAGAGATTAGAGGCAAGCAGGAATTTTGCGAACAAGTTGTGGAATGCGTCAAGATTTGCCATCATGAATCTTGATGACTTTAGCCTTGATTCATTTGCAGACGACGAGTCTTGCGACTTTGGCATAGATTCAGATTTAACATTGGCTGATAGATGGATAAGAAGCAGAACCAATAACATATCAAGGGAAGTATCTATGTACCTGAATAACTATGAAATTGGTGAGGCTGCCCGAACCCTCTACAGTTTCATATGGGACGAATTCTGTGACTGGTATATTGAAATCGCAAAGATCAGGCTCTATTCAAGTGACGAAAGAGCTCGAAGATGTGCTCAGTACGTTGTGTGGGAGACCCTTGGGAAAACGCTGAAACTCATCCACCCATTCATGCCTTTCATCACTGAGGCTATATGGGGTTTATTGCCGGGGACTGAAGGAAGCATTATGGTTTCGGCGTGGCCAGGACCTGATGACAGAATAGACGATCCTGAAGCTGAGGAAGCTATGGCTGTTTTGATAGATACGGTCAGGGCTGTCAGAAATATCCGTTCAGAGATGAATGTTCCGCCTCAGAAGAAAATCGAAGCCGTTGTTGTAACTGATGGTGTAACCGGCAAGATTCTGAAAGACAACAGTGAACTTGTGAGTCAGCTTTCAGGGCTGCGTAGCATCACTGTGAGAGAACGTCTGGACATTAGGCCAAAGAAGGCTGTCTCTCAAATCATATCCGGCGCCGAAATATATGTGCCGCTTGTAGGAATTATTGACCTTGATGTTGAAATTCAGAAATTAGAGAGAGATCTGGAAGCCACACAAGCGGCGCTTTTCAGATCCCGGAAGAAACTCACTAACAAAGGATTTTTGGAGAAAGCGCAAGAGGAAATTGTAGAGAAGGAAAGAGAAAGATTAGCGGAGTTCCAGGAAAAAGAGGAAAGGCTCAAGAAGCGCCTAAGCGAACTCAAGGAGTGACAATATGAACTATGAAGAAGCTATAGCCTTTCTAAGAGATCTCGGCAAATTCGGCATACACGTAGGGCTCGAGCGCAGCCTTGCCTTATCCCGTGAAACAGGCAGTCCTGAACAGAGCTTTTCCATAGTGCACGTGGCAGGCACCAATGGAAAAGGGTCAGTGGCTGCCATGGTCGAGTCTGTGCTCAGAGCCTCGGGATTTCGCGTAGGCCTTTACACTTCGCCGCATCTTTCATCTTACACTGAACGAATTCGGGTTGCGGGGCGTCCCATCTCCCGAACAAGACTGGCTCAACTGATGACAGAGTTAAAACCTGTTTTCGAAAAAATCGCGCATGACCCCGGACTTGGCCCGCCGACTGAGTTTGAGATGGGGACAGCTCTTGCCTTTCTACACTTTGCCTATGAAAATGTGGATTTTGCCGTTGTCGAAGTAGGCCTCGGCGGCAGGTTGGATTCAACTAATATCGTAATGCCAAAAGTTTCAGCTATCACAAATATCAGCTTGGAGCATACAGGCATACTCGGGCATACGCTGGAGGAGGTTGCCGGAGAAAAGGCCGGGATTATAAAAGACGGTGTTCCTGTTGTTGTAGGGAGGCAGGATCAGACTGCGCTTAGAGTGATAGAGGAGACGGCTTCGAATAGATTTGCTCCTACCATTGTATTCGGCAGAGACATAGAATGCCGAAGGAAGTCTTGGTCAATGGAGGGGCAGTCCTTTTCAGTGAGGATAGGAAGCCGTATCTACGACACACTTAGAATCCCTCTTATCGGTGCACACCAAGTTGAAAACGCTGCTGTCGCTGTAGGTATAATAGATGCCTTACAGAGACTTGGGGTAGACATAGGAGACCAGGCGCTCACAGCCGGCCTCAGGCTTGTTTCATGGCCGGGAAGGCTCGAGGTATTGCAGCGTGAGCCACTGGTTTTGGTGGACGGAGCTCATAATATCGGCGGTATTCACAGGCTCAGGGAGGCGATTCCTGAAGTAGTGGAAAGGCGGCCGGTTACGGCTGTGGTTGGCATATCCAAGGATAAGCCTGCCGAACAGATGGTATGCGAAATCTCAAAATTCGCAGATGCTTTCATTGCCACAAGGGCCTTGTCATCAAGAAGCGGCGCGATAGCCCCTTGTACACTTGCCGGTTTTGCAGAAAGGGAAGGACTCCAGGCTGAGGCTGTTTTAGATCCTTTCCAGGCTGTGGATAAAGGGTTGGAAGAGGCAGGCAAAGGCGGCGCCTTGGTAGTTTGCGGATCTATCTATCTTGTGGGCAATGTGCGCAGATACCTTCTTGAGCGGGCAGGGGAACTGCCAATGAATCACAGGGTAGTGGTATTTGTCGGCGCTTTTGGATCCGGGAAGACCGAGATTGCGCTGAATTACGCAAAACTTATGCGTTCCCGGGCCAAGGAGGTTGCTGTTGTTGACTTTGATATTGTGAATCCGTATTTTAGATCCCGCGAAGCTGCTACAGCCATGCAAAGTCTTGGGATAGGCGTGATTTCATCGGGACCGGGTCTTGAGGCCGCTGATCTGCCTTCGGTTTCTTCTGCTGTCTTCAGAGCTTTTCAGGATGACACACTTCAAGTAGTGTTTGATGTAGGGGGAGACCCGGTAGGTGCAAAAGCGCTTGCCGGATTCAGGCAGCAGTTTAAAGAGGCAGGTTACGATATGTATTTTGTCCTAAATACGAATCGCCCTTTTACTCAGGATGCGGCAGAGGCCCGGACGATGCTTGAATCGATTGAGACTGCATCGCAGCTTTCTGTCACAGGGATAGTGAGCAATACTCACATGGGTAAAGAGACTACAACACAGGATGTGCTTCGAGGGATCGAGGTCTCGGAGTCTCTCGCTGATGAGCTGGATCTCCCTTTGGTATTTGCATGCGCCCACCACGACGTAGCTGAAAAACTCAACAATTCGCTCAAGACCAGGCTAATGAGGCTTGATCTTCATATGCGTCCTCCATGGGAGCGGATCTCTTAAGTGTTTAGGAGGAAAGCCGGGGGAAACGAGGTAATATTATCTAGATAGATGACGTTAAGGAGGGATGCAGGATGCCGGAGCGAAAAGGCAGATCCAAGGAGCAATCCTTATGGCTTGTGTTGGTATGGGTCGTGACGCTTGCAGCTATGGTAGGACTTGGTGTCTTGCTCGGCAAGTATGTTCTAAGCTATTGCGCGTCGTCCTTGCAGGCGCCACGCTCCAGCCTGCCTGCGACAACGGGAACGGGTTCATTGGGCAGCAGCGACTCTGGAAGCGGCGCAGGCGCTGTATCTCCGATTTCTCCTAAGTCACAGGAAGATCAAGGCGCAATTCCGTCCGGGAAACCGACTTATGATGCCCCTGACAGGGCTGATAACACCCTTGCGTCCGGTGGGATTGCAGAAGAATCCGTACTTTATCGGGTCCAGGTCGGCGAGTTCTATGACAGAAGTGAAGCGGAAAAGCTTGGGCGTAAACTGGAGGAGGCAGGATATCCTGTTTTTATCACACAGGTGATACCGTACAGAATTCAAGTAGGTGCATTTCAAAACAAAGCTAACGCTGATGCCCTTGCTACAGAGATTGAAGCAAAGGGATATTCCGTGATCGTCCAAAGGTAATTACAGTCTCGGACGGAGGGTTGAAGCCAGGTGCGACTAGGGGATGTAGCGAGAATCCTTGAGGCGGAAGTCCTGATAGGCGAGGATAAGCTGGATCTACAGGTCGAGGCAGGCTGTGGGTGCGATCTCATAAGTGATTTGTTAGCGTTCACTAAAGAGAGGATGCTTGTCCTTACCGGATTAGTGTCGCCCCAGATTATCCGAGCAGCAGAGATGGTGGATCTTGCTGCTATTGTGTTTGTTCGCGGGAAGCGACCCACTCCTGATATTATTGATATGAGTCGTGAATTGGGCCTCCCAATCATGTGCACACACTATCCGCTGTATGAGTCAGCAGGCCTTCTGTTTGCGGCAGGTTTGCCCGGTTGGCGTGATTGGCCTCAGGCTGTCGGGGGAGCGCAGGATGCGCCTTGAGTATCATGTCACAGGAAGAGACTTCCAGGCTGCAGGCGAGGCTGCAGCAAAGATCAAGAGGACGCTCCGTCAGATAGGCATAGACGCGGAGACCGCCAGACGTGTAGGTATAGTAGCCTACGAGGCGGAAATGAACATAGTCATACACGCTTATTGCGGCATTGTCGGTATCGACATATTGCCTCAACGAGTCAATATCTACGCTGATGATGAAGGTCCGGGTATTTCAGATATTGCCCTGGCAATGCAAGTAGGGTACTCAACAGCACCGGAAGATATTAGAGAAATGGGATTTGGGGCAGGTTTGGGCCTCCCTAACATGAAGCGGTATTCCGATGAACTTGAAGTTACGTCTCAAGTAGGTTCGGGGACAAGTATCAGAGCAGTAATAAACTTACCGGCGAAAGAGGAAGGCTGATCATGGATCAGGTATTTCACTCGGTATTGCTAATTGAGGAAAAGTGCCGTGGATGCACCAGGTGCATCAAGAACTGTCCTACTGAAGCCATTCGCGTGAGAGCCGGGAAAGCCAGGATTAATGCGGAAAGGTGCACTGATTGCGGCGAGTGTATCAGAATTTGTGATAATCATGCAAAAACAGCTATCACAGATTCGCTCTCAAGATTGAATGAATTTGATTGTGCTATTGCGCTACCTGCTCCTGCTTTGTATTCCCAATTTGGCAGGGAGGTTAATCGGGGGAAAGTATTAGGCGCTCTTATTGCCATGGGATTTGACGATGTTTTTGAAGTGGCTTATGGTGCAGATATAGCTACCTTTTTGACATTAGAGTATCTTAAGAAGACAAGTGGGACAAGGCCTATGATTTCAGCAGCTTGTCCTGCTGTGGTCAGATTGATTCAAGTGAGATTCCCTGCGTTGATAGATCTTTTGATTCCGGTGGACTCGCCTATGGCGTGCGCAGGCAAGCTCGCTAAAGAGATAAAGAGCAAGGAGCTTAAGATTCCAAAAGAGAGGATTGGCGCCTTCTTTATTACTCCGTGTCCTGCCAAGGTAACTTGGGTTCGGGAAGCCAACAAGCATGGGATTCTCTCTGTAGACGGCGCTATATCCATCTCTGAGGTATATGGTGAGATTGTAAAGAGGCTTCCGGAGGTTTCACCTCCTTATCCTGAGCCTAAGGCGTCGCCAATGGGAATGGGCTGGGGGCGTTCCGGCGGTGAACGCGCTGCTGCGAAAATTGCCAAATCCCTTGTGGTTGATGGAATACACAACGTAATAGAGGTCCTGGAGCAACTTGAGATGGGAAAGTTGGAAGACATAGAATTTGTGGAGGCGCAGGCTTGCATAGGCGGGTGCGTCGGTGGGGCTCTCTCTGTGCTGAACCCATTCATAGCTCGGATGAATCTGGAAGCTCTAGTGGAAAAATCAAAGATGCGTCCCGGAATGCATGAAGAACTTGCCAAAAGCCTTAACCTTAAGGAACGTCTCGGTGAGTTTACGATAAAGCCTGATATTGCGGCAGTACCTGCTTTCAGGCTTGATCAAGATGTATCCCGGGCTATTACCAAAGCCGAGATGATAGAGAAAGTGGTCAGCGAGTTGCCCGGGCTGGACTGCGGTTCGTGTGGCAGTCCTCATTGTCGTGCCTTGGCGGAAGATATTGTCCAAGGATTAGCAGTTGACACTGACTGCGTTTTTAAGTTACGTGAAGAAATTGAAATTCTTGCGGAGCAGCTCCTGGAAATGGCAAAGAAAAGCCCGCCTGCTCTAAAGGAAGATAGCGCTTTCTGAAAGCCTGGAGAGTGATGATATGAGTCATGGGGTGAGGGTGCGGGATATTGTAGATGCCCTTGAGTGCGAAGTAGCAGCCGGCATAGGGCATCTGGATAATGAGGTATCCTTTGGATATTCATCAGACCTCTTGAGCGATGTCATGGCAGGAGCAGGCCCGGGCGATGTCTGGGTTACTGTGCAAGTACACCAGAATATTGTAGCTGTCGGAAGCCTTACCGGCGTTTCCGCAATTGTGGTGGCAGGAGGAGCCAAGCCCGCGCCTGAGACAGTTCTAAAGGCTGATGAGGAAGGTATCCCCTTGCTAACCACAACGAAACCTTCTTTTGAGGTCATAGGCCTTCTGTACCTTATGGGCATAAGGGGCAGGGTGAGGGAATAGAAGGGAAGGGGAACGAGGTGCGGCTTTTTCTGACTGATCTCCATATCCACACCGCTCTTTCCCCGTGTGCAGAGAATGAGATGACTCCGCCTGCGATAATTACGGCTGCACAAGCTAAGGGTTTGGAAATTATAGGCATATGTGATCACAATTCAGCGGAGAATGTTGAGGCAGTAGTGAAAGCAGGAGCTGTTTGTGGGATAACGGTAATCGGCGGAATTGAGGTCCAGACTGTGGAGGATGTACATGTTCTTACGTTTTTCCGACACCCGGACGCATTGAGTGCTTGGCAGAAAGAAGTTTATTCTGCTTTGCCTGAAGTTGAGAACGATGAGGAGAGGTTTGGCGAGCAACTGATAATGGATTCCAATGGCAGGGTAACAGGTAAGCTATGCACTTTCCTTCTGGGTTCCACGTCTATGAGCGTTGACTATGTGGCTAAACGCGTGCGGGAATTAGACGGCCTGGTTATTCCTGCGCACGTGGATAGGCCGTCCTTCAGTCTCATTAGGAACCTTGGATTTGTACCTGACATGCTCGAACCTTGCTGCATGGAAATATCCAGGAACATCAGTGCAGAAGAGGCCCGAGACAGATTTCCGTCTATTGCCCGGTTCCCCCTTGTCAAGTCTTCAGATGCTCATAGGTTGAGTGAGATAGCATGTTACACCGGCATCTGGATAGAGAGCGCAAGCTGGGATGAAATCCTGCTTGCTTTGAAATTCGACAAAGGACGGAGCGTTACGCTGAGAGACACGATTATGTGACTCATGTGACTTATGGATGCGTATGGCAGGAGGGATTATGTGCGGGAGCTATCTCTTCACATTTTGGACATAGCGCAAAATTCTATAGAAGCAGGGGCGAATAACATAGAAATCACAGTCAACGAGGACGAATCTTCTGACCTTTTGACTATATGTATTACCGATGATGGGCCGGGAATTCCTGAGGCAATTCTTAAAAGCGTCACGGATCCCTTTGTCACATCCAGAAAGACTCGGCGAGTCGGGCTTGGAATCCCGCTGTTTCGGGAAGCTGCGAGAATGGCCGGAGGAGATTTGGAAATCCAGTCAGTAGCCGGGCGCGGGACACAAATTAAGGCTGATTTTAAAATCAGTGATATTGACAGAGCGCCCCTTGGCGACATGGCTGAGACTATAGCTCTTCTTATAGTCTGTAATCCCCATGTGAACTTCAAGTATATGCATAGCAGAGGGAAAGCTAAGTTTATGTGCAGCACAAACACGCTGACAGAGATGCTCGGGGACATACCTATCGGAAGTCCGTCTGCAGTGCCTGTAATACGCGGTGTGATCAAGAAAGGCCTTGAGCATGTCCAGGCGTCGTAAACCGGTCGCGATTGATGCGTCGGAGGTTATTAGATGATATGAGAGAATGCGGTAGAGTAATTGAAGCTTATGGCAATGTAGCTAAAGTTGAGGTATTTCGGAGAGATGAATGCGAAAGATGCAAGGCGTGCGGGTTTGGGTCACGGGATAGAATTGTCGCTGTTGCGACAAATACCGTAGGTGCGGAAAAAGGCGATGAAGTGGTGCTGGAGTTGGAAGGGACTCAAGTAGTCAGGGCAGCAGTGATTGTATACCTGATACCTCTTGTTTTTCTCCTGATCGGCCTTTACTTAGGTACTGTTTTCGCATCTTTCATTGATCGGCGGGATATGGCCCAGATTCTTGCAGCTGTCTTTGGTTTCGGATTTCTGGGGCTTTCGTATGCCGGGGTCGCCGTGTACAGCAGGCGGCCTGCCATATCCAAGTACCGGGCACGAGTTATTCGAATCCTGGCTCCAAACGGACGAAAAGGAAGCGAGGATATACATGTATGAGATGAATCATAAAAAGCGCGAAAGGGGATTGTGAAAAATCGCACAAAGTAGTAAGCTAGTAGGTAGGAAGTGGGATTATACGGGTTAAATCCAAAAGGCAGGGGATTGGGGAAAAGTTTACCGGTCTGCATGATATGGGATTGGAGACAGAGTTAAGGGCAAGTCTTGGGAGGTGTCGCAAGTGAAAACAGTTGAAGAGTTAGAACGAATTAGGAAGCAAGCTCAGGCAATGACCAGGCTCAGGGAAGGCGGAGAGACTACCAAGATTGTAGTAGGCATGGGGACATGTGGGATTGCAGCAGGAGCACGCGAAACCCTTTCAGCAATTATGGACGAGCTTGCACGGCGTAACATTCAGGATGTTATTGTGACTCAGACAGGTTGTATCGGA
>JAKPFY010000239.1 GCA_029551185.1 Bacillota bacterium | reverse complement strand
AAAAGCTATAGATTTAAGCAAGCTCTTTCAAAGCAGGCAAAAGCAGACTAATTTTTTATGAATTGGTGGCCTAATTTTAGGCCGGTAAGTGGCCTAAATTTTTATTGACATTTACACTTGACAGTGTCAGAGAGCAGAGATATATTGAGGGCAATGTAAGCCTATTCATAGTTAAGAATAATAGGTGTGTATATGGTAATAGACGGGGGTGTTCCCATTGGCCAAATACTACATTACAACCGCTATAGACTATGTGAACGGCAACCCGCACCTAGGGCATGCTTATGAAAAAATCGGAGCGGACGTAATTGCTCGTTTCAAGAGACTGGCCGGATACGATGCTTTTTTCCTCACAGGGACTGATGAACATAGTCTGAATGTCGCGAGACAGGCTGAGGCGGAAGGACTTTCCACACAAGAATTCTGTGACATCATGTCAGGACGCTTTCGCAATGCATGGGATAAGCTGAACATCAGCTATGACAGGTTCATCAGGACTACAGACCAAGATCACGTCGCGACTGTTCAGGACATTGTCAGGAGGGCAAATGAGAGAGGTTATATTTACAGAGGCACCTACTCCGGATACTATTGTGTCTCATGCGAGAGATTTATAGAAAAAGGTGATCTCATTGATGGGAAGTGTCCTTTCCATCCCAGTCGAGAGCCTGAGTGGGTAGAGGAGACAAACTACTTCTTCGCTCTCTCTGAGTTCCAGGAGCCCTTGCTTCGTCATATCCAGGAACATCCTGACTTTATCTTACCTGCAGCCAGACGAAATGAGGTAGTAAACCGGATTAAGGAAGGTCTCCAAGATGTAAGTGTGTCAAGATCCACCTTAACTTGGGGTGTTCCTTTCCCCGAGGAAATTGATGACAGCCAAGTCGTTTATGTCTGGTTTGACGCTCTCATTAATTACTTGACAGGAGCCGGATATACGCCTGGTACAGACGAATTCGGTAAATGGTGGCCTGCGGATTTGCACTACATCGGTAAGGATATCACCTGGTTTCACTGTGTGATTTGGCCTGCAACGCTTATGGCAGCAGGCGTGCCTCTTCCGGAGACTATATTCGGCCATGGATTTGTCACATTCAAAGGCGCGAAGATGTCAAAATCCGAGGGAATAGTGGTAGACCCGCTTAAAGTCGTGGACAGTCTGGGAGCTGACCCGCTCAGATACTATCTTATGAAGGTAGTGCCCCACG
This sequence comes from Bacillota bacterium, assembly GCA_029551185.1. Taxonomy (GTDB): domain Bacteria; phylum Bacillota; class SHA-98; order UBA4971; family UBA4971; genus UBA4971. The sequence continues at coordinate 53,183 of JAKPFY010000239.1, read as the reverse complement.
GTCAGGACGGAGACTTCTCCTTTGAAGGATTGGCAGAGGCCTACAATGCTGATTTGGCAAATGATCTTGGGAATCTCGTCAATCGGACTACTGCTATGATAAAGAAGTACTTTAAGGGACAAGTTCCTTCTCCCACCGGAGTGTATGGGCCTTTAGATGAGGAGCTGAAGGCGGTTGAGGAAAGTGTTGCTCAACGAGCCCATGAAATGATGGAAGAGCTTGATCCTACTTCCGCTCTCAGTGAGATATGGCGTCTAATTACTGCAGCGAACAAATACATTGAGGATTCTGCGCCTTGGGTGCTGGCTCGCGAAGGCAAAAGGGAAAGCCTCGCCACGGTTATGCTGAATCTTGTGGAAGCTATCGCAAAAGGTACGATCATGCTTTCCCCGTTTATCCCCTATTCTTCACAGAGGATTTGGGACATCCTCGGTCTTCAAGGGAAGCCTGAAGACATCAGGTGGGACGGAAATCTTGAGATATCAAGCTTGCTGCCGGGGATTTGTGTGACACAAACAGGACCTCTTTTCCCCAGGCTTGATATGGAGAGTTCTGATTTTACAAAAGGAGAGTTTCATTTGGCTGAGCTTGCGAAGGAGAAGAAGAAAGAAGGCAAGCCCGGGCAGGCGGGCCTTTCCGCAAAAAGCCCACAAGACTCAGGGAAAGGAGACAAGAAGGTGGCTGACTTAATTTCCATAGATGATTTTGCCAAACTTGACCTTAGGGTGGCCGAAGTTATTACAGCTGAAAGGGTGGAAGGCACAGATAAGCTTGTCAGGCTCGAGATCGATCTGGGATGTGAGAAACGTCAGATTGTCGCAGGTATTGCCCAGTTTTACAAGCCTGAAGAGCTTGTAGGGAAACATATTGTGGTAGTGGCTAACCTGGAACCTGCTCGCATAAGGGGTGTTGAGTCCAAGGGAATGCTCCTTGCCGGTTCGACGGAAGACCGCAGCGAGCTTGCGATAATCACAGTGGACAGGCCACTGCCAAAGGGAGCAAAAGTGCGATAGGCGGGTATTAGGATTTGAACTCATTAACTGGAGAAAGTGACGCATACCTTATAGATACACATGTGCACCTGGATCATGAAAGATTCAGTTGCGACCTGAATCAGGTGATAGAAAGAGCTAAGTCAGCGCGGGTTTGGCCTATTGTCACTGTTGGCGCTGACTTGGCAAGTTCCGGGCAAGCAGTGGAATGCGCAAGACGTTATCCAGGCGTCATTGCGACTGTAGGCATTCATCCCCATGACGCTGATTCAGTGTCAGAAGGCATCCTGGATGAGGTCAGGACTCTTGCAGGGGATGAGAGGGTTGTCGCCATCGGTGAGATCGGCCTTGATTATCATTATGATTTCTCACCTCGTAATGTCCAACGCCAAGTATTCGCTATGCAGATAAGCCTTGCAAGAGAGCTCAGGCTTCCTATAGTCGTCCATGTCAGGGAAGCTTATGATGACTTGATAACTATCTTAAGATCTGAGCGGGCTGAAGATGTGGGCGGCATTATACATTGTTTTTCAGGGGATCGCGAGGTAGCAAAGGATTGCCTTGACATGGGATTTTATATTTCTGTCGGAGGTATTTTGACTTTCGCGGATTCATCCAAGTTGCGTCAGATTGTTAAAGGATTGCCTTTGGATCGCATTCTCTTGGAGACAGACGCGCCTTACCTTACTCCTGTGCCCTTCCGGGGCAAAAGGAATGAGCCTGCATATGTAGTGCATGTAGCACAAGCCCTTGCTGATTTGAAGGGCATTGCCTTTGATAAAGTTGCAGAGATTACCACTGCCAATGCTTCTAAGCTTTTTGGCTTCTAGAGAGTTTGCTTTTGGAACTCAGTCTGTGCCGAGTTCCTGCCGCTTGAATACTAACACAGCCAAGACTGTAAAAAGGGCAAACCACACTCCAAGGGTAATGAAGGCATTTGTAATGTCTTGCCTCGATAAAACCTCCATGATGTCTTGAGCCTGTTCAATCAGAGAAGCGGCCAAGTTCGCGCATCTTCCCATAGAATAAGGGGCGATTTTTTTGATGAACGAAAACTTTTCCGCAAAGGAGTTCACAATATTGCCCTCCAGCAGGATCATTAATATTGCGATGGTAGTCGCGGTTTGCGATGATCTTGTGGCAATTGCCAGGAAAATCGCAAACCCTGAGTAGAATCCCGTGCAAACCCATGCAATTCCGAAGCCCCTTATGACTTGTAATGCCAACGACATGTTAATAGGTTCTGTCGCCAAAGGCTTTCCGGAAAATGCGGAGACAGCCCCGGTAAATGCGCTTGCAGCAATGACCGGGGCGACAATGAAGACTGAAGAGATGAGGACTGAAGCCAGTAATTTGCCAAAGACATACTCCGACCTCTTAACCCCCATAGAGATCATTTGTTTTGCAGTTCCGAAGCGATGCTCTTCACCTCCGAAGCCGGAAGCGAAGATTACAGCGAAAATTGTGCCGAAAGTAGCGGAGAACGTCAGTGTCGGCAGGATCACTCCGGGAAAAGAGGTGGAATTATAGACTTGCCGGAGTTCGTCATCGGGATTTGTGTCCGAATCAGGGGAATGTGTTGCCCAATATCGCATTCCGCCTATTATCAGAATCTCAACAATGACCATAATAACCAGTAGAACCCACAAGAGTTTGTGCCTCTTTACTTTAACCAGTTCCGCTGATAAACCTGACATTCTATCCTACCTCCTTCAGCACGTCAAAGAATACTTGTTCCAAGCTTCCACTGTGAAGTATCAACTCATAGGCAAAGATTCCATGGGAGGCCAGGCTTTTATTTAACAGCTGCGCCAACCGTTCATGATTATCAAGACCAGGCATGGTGTCAAGAAGCGTACCGGCATGTGTCTTGCAGGAATTATACTGAACTGTCAGTCTGTTGCCGGTTCGGCTGACTGATGAGACTTCAGGTTTGGCAAGTAGAATCTTCTCCGCTTCCTGAGGCCGATCCACAGCCAACTCTATCGTCGGCGTTTCCGTGATCAGATCGTTGACTTTGCCTTCTGCTATTACCTTCCCTTTCCGGAGTATGACGACTCTGTCGCATATAACCTCTACCTCATGAAGGAGGTGGCTGGATAAGAAAACTCCTTTTCCTGCCCGGGCAAGACCTTTAAGTAAATCACGGAGGTCTTTGATTCCTTTAGGATCCAGCCCGTTTGCAGGTTCGTCAAGTATCAAGATGTCAGGGTCAGGAAGCAGGGAAAGGGCAAGCCCGAGGCGCCGCTTCATTCCTTGAGAGAACCCGGAAACCTTATCATCCGCCCTGGATGATAGGCCGACAGCACTTAGAACTTTATCTACGCTGCAGAGAGGGATTCCTCCGAACGCTTTTCTGAATACCTGTAGGTTTTCCTTGGCTGACAGGTAGGGATATAACTCAACCCCGTCCAACAAGGTGCCGATTCTCCTACGCATTTTTGATTGCGTCCAATCAGCCTTTTCCCCAAACAACTCTACGTACCCTGAAGTAGGCTGAAGGAGGCCGAGGATCATATTAATTGTCGTGGTCTTGCCTGCCCCGTTAGGCCCTAGAAACCCGAGGACTTCTCCGGTTCTGATTTCGAGATCTACAGAATCCGCAGCAACGTGCGAGCCAAAGACTTTTGTCAATCCGACAGTACGTACAGCTGCTCCGCTCACAGAAATCTCTCCTTGAATTTTCTTTTTTGCCTTTTATGCGATCTCCGGATCGTAGCATGGTATTCGCCATCTGAGGAATAAATTCCCTCATGCAATAGGGCGAGTTTCTGACCAGTTAATTGGTATAGTTTAGGATAAAGGGATTAGCCTGAAGGTAGGGGAAATTATATTTTATGTTAAGGCTCTCACTTTAGAGGGGGAAGATTCATTGAAGAAACTAAGAAGACTTGCGTGGCTATGGCTGGTAGTCACGTTGTTTGTAGCAGTTATAGGTTGCTCCGGATTGACCCAGATGCGGGTTTCCGAGTCGGGAGCGGATCTTCTGACTGTCACCTTTATTGATGTAGGTCAGGGAGATTCTATTTTAATCGAGACCCCCTCCGGCAAAACGATGTTAGTGGATGGCGGTGAACGTGGCGCAGGCGATAAAGTCGTTCGAGCCCTCAGGGAAAAAGGCATCGAACGGGTCAACGTGATGGTAAGCACACATCCTCATGCTGATCATATCGGCGGTCTCATCAAAGTGTTGGAAAAGCTTCCTGTGGATTCAGTGTATGATTCAGCGAAGCCCCATTCTTCCAAGACCTACGAGGACTACTTAACGCTTATTTATGAGAAGGATATTCCTTTTCATATTGCCAGAGCCGGGGATGAGATTCCCATTGATGATTCGGTCAAAATCATGGTTCTTTGGCCACCTGACACGGATGCAGGGAATCCGTTTCACATAGAGAAGCTTTCTGTAAATGACGCGTCAGTAGTGCTTTGCGTAGAGTTTGGGAACTCTGCGTTATTGCTTGCCGGTGACGTTGAAGCAATAGTTGAAAACGAACTAATAAGGGGAGGAAGCCTTCCCAATGCCCAGGTCTTAAAAATCGCGCATCATGGGAGTATTACTTCCTCAACAGATGATTTCCTCAATGAAGTGAAGCCTAAGATTGCAGTAATATGCGTAGGTGCAGGTAACAGATATGGACACCCACATAAGGAGGTTATCAAATCCTTGATTTACGCCGGCGCTGAGATACTGAGAACTGATATCCATGGTACTATTGTCCTACAAAGTGACGGTATGACGTGGACAGTGAAGAAATAGGGACTCTACTAACCGGGAGGATGGATCTCCATGACGTTGAAGGTGACTCTTGACCGTATTGAAGGCGATTTCGCAGTGCTTCTCATTCGACCCGATGAAATCCATGAAATCTCTTGGCCTTCGAGCTATCTACCGCATGGTGTAAGGGAAGGCTCTATCCTTACCATCCATATGGATGTTGACGCTCAAGAAACACAGGCTGCGGATACGCGTGTAAGGAGCCTATTGGAGAAGCTTCAGGATAAACAAAGATGTGTGGAAGATACAAAATAGAAATGGCAGGTTATGCGTGACTCGAACCCACGACACCCGGATCGGACGCTTCTTGATATTTCACCTTTTCTTCCAAGTCTTTAAGCCTCTCATTTACTGTCATGATATCGTATTTGTCTTCCGCGACAGCCAAAGCCTTTGCATAAAGCTCCTTCGCCTTGTCGTAATCATTTTTCTCATCAGAGAAGTAGATATCCCCCCATGCAATGTATCCCCATGGGCTATTCGGATAGGTTTGCACCAACTTCTTAAACTCCGATTCAGCTTGTTCATAATCACCCAGACTCGCATATGAGTCTGCAATGGCGCGTCTCATGTTATGAGTGATCAACTCTTTCTCGTCAGGGAACAGGGTCAAGAATTCCCTACAATAGTCAATCCGTTTTTTAAAATAAGCCTTGTCACGCAGCCCTGCGTTGTGAAATTCAAGCTCTAGATCCTGGCATAAATTGCTGATGAAGAATAGTGTGCGATACTGCTGATCAAGGTCATTTAAGTATTTGAATTCCGGTTTGCACTTGTACTTTATAGCTTTCCAAACCTCCAACCAGATGTCGCAGGCTTTCATGGGATCATTGGCTAATGAATATTGATCGCCCTCATTAATCAACCGATTCATTTTCTCCGCCGGCATATTTTGGGCCGGTGCCAGTCTTTCCCACAAAACCCATGCAGCCAGCCATGGAAAGTCTTCGTCCCTGCCTTTCGCGGTTACGTCGAAGATCCTGAACCAGTTCTCCGAAATTTGTTCAGCAAAGAAGTATTCTTCAATGTCTTGCAGGAAGGTGTCTTTTTCGAACGGGATGCCGAAATCGTCCAACAGTTGAATGATTTCGTCAGTGCTCATTTCGTCTGCTTCTTCATACGACCAAAGGCTCTGCAAGTAAAGAGATATGGGGTTAGGGTTATTCAAACAACATTTCTTGTATTTTTTGCCGCTCCCGCATGGACAGGGCTCATTTCTTCCTATCTTTTTCAATATCTATCTCCCCTCACAATCCTAGTCTAGGACATACCCGACCCGGTTGACTGCCTACCGGCAGGATATCGAAAAACTGATTCTGAGTCAAAAGAACGTCTTTATAGCCACAACGGCGAATACCCATATCCACCTATGCAATGCTTGAGTCCGCTGTTTATCTCCTCAGGATTCCGTTATCCGGGAAAATGTCTTTGAGTGCCGTGATCCGTTCCTTTAGGATATCACAAGAGTTAGCGTCAAACCATAGCAGTGTTTCAAGACCCTCGTCCATTACTATCTGCTTTACCTTTGACCCCTGCCTTCTTCTCGCTTTTATTTTCCTTGAAGCCCCAAACAGAAGCAAGAAGGTAGTTGATTAAAGCTGTGTTTTTGGCCAAATAAACACAGCTGCAATATCTGACAGAATATGATATACCTTCCCATATTACTCATTAACTGGTACAATACTATTAGTCCAATAGACGTATGAAGGCGGTTCTGTTCTGCATTCTCGGGATGATGCAAGCGCTTCACTACAACGAGGGATTAATCATGAAGCGCTAGTACACAGCGCTGGTTACCCATTGTATACCGATTTCCCGAGAAGAGTTCAGTAAGCCGGTTACTATATTACATACAATCAGCAAATATTCGTCACACTAACCTTCGGAGCATACATACAGTAACTCTCCCATAGCATCACAGTTCACTTAACGCACTCTAGATGAACTATAGAATCTCCAATCTAAACCTGTGGCTTACTGAATCCATCGGATGCATGTAATAAACAGGAGGAGCAATCATGTCAAGAAGTCCCACTGGCGAGGTATTTCAAAAGCTCAAACAAGCGTCAGGGCTTCACTACCGACTGGTACTTATCGTAGGGCCTGAAGGCTCAGGTAAGACCACGGTATTACAAGAGATAGAAGCACGCACAGGCACTCCCCTGATTAATGTTAATCTGGAGCTTTCCAAGCGAATGCTTGATCTGACAGAAAGGCAAAGAATTCTGTGCGTCTTCAGGCTTTTGGACGAACTTACAAACCACACAGCAAACGAGATAATCCTACTGGATAACTTAGAAATTCTATTCGACGTAACACTTAAGCAAGACCCATTACAACTCCTCACAAAGCTCTCTCGAAATCATACTGTCGTTGCTGCCTGGAATGGTTTAGTGGAGAACGGTTACTTGACGTACGCAGAGTCTAGGCATCCTGAGTACCGCAGGTACCGGATACAAGACTTCTTAATAATAGATTTGACAGCGACTACCCAAGGTCTCGACAACGCTGTAAAGGAGTATCGGACATGAAGTACGGTGACCTTGTCCAGTTTGACCCGATTGAGACAGTGATTCAGCTTCGGCATGCGGACAAACTAACAATTGCCGAGCAATTAGTCCGAACGTACGTTATCTCCAACGAAATGGCAGAGAAACTGACAGACATTGTAATTCCAAATCTCCAATTCAGTGAGCCTATGGATAGCAAAGGGCTACTGATAGTGGGCAACTATGGAACAGGTAAGTCCCATTTGATGTCAGTTATCTCTGCAATTGCTGAATATCCCGAGCTGATATCCAAGCTTAACAATGACGCAGTCATGAAGGCCTCAACTAAGATTGCCGGCAAGTTCAAGGTGATTCGCGCTGAAATAGGTGCGACAACCATGTCTCTACGAGATATCGTCTTCCTCACACTTGAAGATAATCTTCAAAAGTTGGGTGTGGACTTTCTTTTCCCAAGATCCGATGAAGTCCCCGATGACAAGCCGGTATTTGAGGAGATGATGACAGAGTTTCACCACAAGTACCCTGATCATGGGTTGTTACTGGTGATCGACGAATTACTTGAATATCTCCGTTCGCGAGATGACAAACAAATCATCCTTGACCTTAACTTCTTACGGCAAATTGGTGAAGTTTGCAAAGACCTACGATTCCGCTTTATCGCAGGTATACAGGAAGCAATCTTTGATAGCCCTAGATTCTCATTCGTGGCAGAAATGATTCGTAGAGTGAAAGATCGCTTTGAGCAAGTACTCATCGTTAGGCAAGATGTGAAATATGTCGTCAGCGAACGTCTCTTGAAGAAAACGAATGAACAACAAGCTCGAATCAAAGAGTACCTAATGCCCTTTGCCAAGTTCTACGGGAACATGAATGAGCGAATGGATGAGTATGTCCGGCTTTTCCCTGTGCACCCGGATTACATTGATACGTTCGAGAGAATCACAGTTGCTGAAAAGCGAGAAGTGCTTAAGACTCTTTCACTTTCCATGAGAAAACTGGTGGATGAGGAAGTCCCAAAGGATTATCCCGGCCTCATTGCTTACGATAGTTATTGGCCATTTCTCAGAGACAACGCCGTTTTCAGGACTCAGCCTGATATTCGAGCAGTCATCGACTGCAGTCAAGTTCTTGAATCCCGTATCGAGCACGCTTTCCCCCGTCCCATGTATAAACCTATGGCTCTTCGGCTAATTCACGGCTTGTCAGTGCACCGTCTCACTACCGGAGATATCTACTCAAACCTCGGAGCAACACCTGAGGAGCTAAGAGACAGTCTCTGTCTCTATCAACCGGGCATTGAGGATCTAGGCGGCGAACCCGCTACTGACCTTCTCGGTCAGGTAGAGACTGTCTTGCGGGAGATTCATAAGACTGTGAGTGGACAGTTCATATCTTCCAATCCGGATAACAGGCAATATTATCTGGATCTAAAGAAAACTGAAGACTACGATGCAATCATAGAAGATCGTGCTGAAAGTCTCGATAAGGCACAACTGGACTTTTATTACTATGAAGCGCTCAAGCGTGTCATGGAGTGTACAGATAAGACCTATGTCACCGGTTATAATATCTGGGAGCACGAGTTAGAGTGGCGTGAGCGCAAAGCAGCACGGACAGGCTATCTATTCTTTGGCGCCCCAAATGAACGCTCGACTGCTGTACCACCCCGAGACTTTTACATTTACTTCATTCAACCTAACGAACCACCATACTATAAGGATGAGAAAAAAGCTGATGAGGTGTTCTTCCATCTCCGAAGCACTGACGCTGACTTTGACAAAATTCTACAGAACTACGCTGCTGCTCAAGATCTTTCATCTACTTCCTCAGGACGCGCAAAAGCAGTCTATGAGTCTAAAGCCGAGGAATTCCTACGCCAACTTGTCAAATGGTTACAAGAACACATAACCACAGGCTTCGAAGTTACTTATCAGGGGAAAACAAAGAACCTGATTGACTGGATGAAAGGCAAGATCACCCCAAGCGAAAGTGAAAATATCAATGTCCGTGACATTGTCAACGCAGTCAGCTCAGGATGTCTGGCAACCTACTTTCAAGATCAAGCACCTGAGCACCCGTTCTTCTCAGTACAGATAACAGGTAAGAATCGTTCTCTGGCTGCACAGGACGCACTTCGCACAATCGCAGGACAATCCCAAACAAAGCAAGCTACAGCAGTCCTTGATGCGCTTGAACTGCTTGACGGAGATCGACTTGATCCGACTAAGTCCAGATACGCCAAGTACATCTTAAACATTCTGAACGATAAGGGACAAGGCAAAGTTGTCAACCGTTCTGAGTTGATTGAGGATGTTGTTGGTGTTGAATACCTAGCCCCAACAACTTTCAGGCTGGAACCTGAATGGGTAGTAGTAATCCTTGCTGCGTTAGTCTACTCAGGCCACGTGGTCCTGGCTATTCCCGGGAGAAAGTTTGATGCAATTGACTTGCCCGCTTTGGCTGCGACTCCCATCGATCATCTGGTTGAATTTAAGCATCTGGAACGGCCTAAAGACTGGAACATCCCTGCCATGAAAGCACTCTTTGAATTATTAGGTTTGACTCCGGGCATGGCACAACTAATTACACAGGGCAAAGACGAACCTGTAAAAGAGCTTTTGAAAACGATTGCTCAAACCATCGAGCGACTGATTCGTGCACAACAATACATACAGAGTGGCATGATGTTCTGGGGCCGTAACTTGCTGGGCGAAGAAGAAACCGCAATCTTGCGTTCAGAGCTGGAGAGCTTAAAAGATTTTCTTGAGTCTTTACAGGTGTATTCAACTCCTGGCAAGTTCAAGAACTTCCGCTACGATGTAGATGATGTAAAGAGCCATCACGTCGGCTTACAGAGTCTTAAAGATATCGAAGCATTACATGACATGCTTACAGAGTTGGAACCTACTGCATCCTATCTTTCTACTGCAGAAGCAGTACTGCCCGCAGACCATAATTGGATAGTGAATATGAAGGAAGTTAGGAATAAGATAGTCAGTGAGCTCTCTGACAGAAGCAAAACACAGAAGACTGATTTTCATCGTAGGGTCTTTCGTCAACTGAGTGATCTGAAGCAGTCATATATTGATGTTTACCTGAGACTTCATGAGCGGGCAAGGCTCGGCATTAGTGACGATAAACGTAAGAGTGCTCTAGTGCAAGATGAACGGCTTAATATCTTACAAAAACTGTCTACTGTCAACATAATGCCTCATCAACAGCTCATTGATTTCCAGAACCGACTTGGAGAGCTAAGAACCTGCTTTGCCCTTACCAAATCCGATCTAGATGTATCGCCTAAATGCCCGCATTGTGAGTACAAGCCTGGCGCAGAATCGTCGAAGGCCAGTGCAGATATGCTACTGGACCATCTAGAAAATGAATTGGATTCCCTCGTAACCTCCTGGACCAAAATCTTGCTGGAAAATCTCGAAGATCCTACTATTCATGAAAACCTCGAACTACTCAAACGTGATGACCGAGTCCTAATAAACGACTTCCTCAAAGACCGAAGACTCCCTGATGAGGTTGGACAGAATTTCGTCAATGCGCTACAAGAGGTATTCTCCGGCTTAGTTAAGGTCACCATCAAGACCGAAGATCTGTGGAATGCATTATCTGTAGGCGGTACCCCTTCCACGCCTAATGAGCTAAGGAAACGCTTTGATGAATATCTAACCGGGTTAATAAAAGGTAGAGAAGCCGGCAAAATTCGTATCATGCTGGAATAGGAGAGATGTGTATTGTGTGCTTCCAAACAGATGTCATTTCTTGAAGAGAATAGAGTAGCGAAAACCAGTGGTCCGGTTGAATGCCTGGGAATGACCTTCGAAAGCGATGAGGCACGAAGGGAGTACTTTCTGCAGAAGCTCGCTGAGAAGCTTAAGGACCCTGAGTTTAGAAAAATCGAAGGGTTTCCAATAGGTCTAGATGAAGACATTCTTGCATTGTCAGATCCGCCGTACTATACCGCATGTCCTAATCCGTTTATCGAAGATTTCATAGAGCATTACGGGAAACCTTATAATCCCAACGAACATTACGACAAGAAGCCGTTTGCTGCAGATGTGAGTGAAGGCAAGAATGATCCCATATACAACGCTCACTCCTATCATACCAAGGTGCCTCATAAGGCAATTATGCGATACATATTACACTATACCGAACCCGGGGATATCGTTTTCGATGGATTCTGCGGAACCGGGATGACAGGAGTCGCAGCACAGCTATGTGGAGACCGTGCTACAGTTGAGTCTCTAGGTTATAGAGTGGATCAAGATGGTACCATTTATCAGAAAGAAACAGATTCAGACGGAAAGACTGTCTGGCAGCTATTTTCTAGGCTAGGTGTAAGGCGAGCCATATTGAATGATCTTTCCCCTGCTGCAACGTTTATTGCATACAACTACAATACACCTGTGGATGTAAAGGAATTTGAGAAAGAGGCCAAGCGAATCCTTTCAGAAGTAGAGAAAGAATGCGGATGGATGTATGAAACTCTGCACACCGACGGAAAGACCAAGGGAAGGATCAATTATACCGTATGGTCTGATGTGTTTGTGTGCCCCGAGTGTTCTGAGGAAGTGGTGTTTTGGGATGTGGCAGTGGACAAGGAGGCGGGCAAGGTACACCGCGAGTTTCCTTGTCCGCACTGCAATGCCAGCCTCACGAAACGCAATATGGACCGCGCATGGGTTACTAAGTATGACAAAGCAATTAACCAGACTGTAAGGCAAGCGAAGCAGGTTCCTGTACTCATCAATTATAGTGTAGGCAGGAAACGGCTTGAAAAGGCACCAGATGCTTTTGATCTTGCGCTCATTCAAAAGATTGAGGATGGTGATATTCCGTATTGGTTTCCGACAGATCGGATGCCCGAAGGCGAAGAGTCAAGACGCAACGACGACATAGGCATGACTCATGTGCATCATTTCTATACGAAGAGGAGCCTGTGGCTATTAAGTACACTATTCGAGGAGACAGCAGCAATACCAGAGATAGAAATCAAGAGTTTCTGTCGTTTCTTGTTTGATCAGGGATTAATAGGGTTATCGCGCCTCAATCGCTATGCACCACACCATTTCTCTCAGAACAACAGAAATCTCAGTGGCACCCTTTACATCAGTTCACAGCACTCAGAGGTTTCATTTAGGTATGCGTTCAATAACAGATTGAAACGCCTAATTGCCATGCTTAACATGTATCAGGCAAGCGAAAGATTCTTTATTGGGACGCAAAGCACTTCACACGCTTTTTTGCCTGCCCAGTACTCAGACTACATCTTTACTGATCCTCCCTTCGGAGGTAACCTAATGTATTCAGAGTTAAATTTCCTGTGGGAATCGTGGCTAAAGGTCTTCACGAACAATGAACCAGAAGTGATTGAAAACAAAGCTCAAGGGAAAGGACTTGCAGAATACCAGCACTTAATGACACGCTGCTTTGAGGAATACTACAGAGTCCTCAAACCTGGCAGATGGATGACTGTGGAATTTCACAACTCTAAAAACAGCGTGTGGAATGCGATACAAGAAGCCTTACAGCGTGTTGGTTTTGTCGTTGCAGATGTTCGTACTCTTGATAAACAACAAGGAACGTTTAAGCAGATTACAAGCAGCAGTGCCGTCAAGCAGGATCTTATTATCTCTGCATACAAGCCTAACAGTGGCTTGGAAGAACGCTTCAAACTTCAAGCAGGCACGGAAGACGGCGCATGGGACTTTGTCCGCACTCACCTCAAGCAGCTTCCTGTTTTCGTGACTAAAGATGGTAAGGTTGAAGTCATAGCTGAGAGACAGAATTACCTTCTCTACGACCGCATGGTTGCATTCCACGTACAACGTGGAGTAACAGTACCTCTATCTGCAGCAGAGTTCTATCAAGGTCTGGGTCAACGTTTTCCGGAACGCGACGGGATGTACTTTTTGCCGGATCAGGTTGCTGAGTACGATAAAAAACGTATGAGGGTTAAAGACATCCAGCAACTGGAGCTATTCGTCCTAGATGAAGCTTCAGCCATTCAATGGCTTAAACAACAGCTTGCTTTTAAGCCTCAAACCTTCCAAGAGCTTCACCCACAGTTTATGAAGGAGATTGTCGGGTGGCAGAAGCACGAAGAACCACTGGAACTGTTAGAACTACTGCAGCAGAATTTCTTGCGCTATGACGGGACCGGCGAAGTTCCCAGTCAGATCCATAGCTACCTTTCCAGTAACTTCAAGGACCTACGGAACTTATCTAAAGACGACCCGGCTTTGCAGGCTAAGGCGAAGGACCGCTGGTACGTACCTGATCCTAATAAGGCAGGAGACCTTGAGAAACTTCGCGAAAAAGCACTGCTGAAGGAATTTGAAGAGTATCGAGCTTCAACACAGAAACGCCTGAAAGTCTTCAGGCTGGAGGCTGTTCGTGCCGGATTTAAGAAGGCCTGGATAGAGCGGGACTACCAGACAATACTTGATGTCGCGAAGAAGATTCCTGTCACGGTTCTTCAGGAAGATCCAAAGTTACTCATGTGGTATGACCAAGCATTAACCAGGACAGAAGGCTGATAATATCAAATGAAGGGACTTGACACTGGAACTTGGGTTTACTGCAGTAAATACCAACAAGTATGTAAGATTATAGAGACTCAAAATCTTTGGGGAGATATCATCTACCGAGTCTGGCTGCCAAATCAGAACGAGGTAGTTCGTGTTCGTCAAGATGAACTCAAACCTGTGGATGAGACAAACATGGCAACACCTGCTCACATCGCATATGTTGCAGCGGCCGCCCGGGTTGCTGATGCACTCACCCATGATGTTCTCCTTGCTCCCATTGAATCATCAGTCATTCCCCTTCCGCATCAGATCCAGGCATTATCACGTGCTGTAGCTAATGATCGAGTCCGTTACTTGCTTGCAGATGAAGTAGGCTTAGGAAAGACCATTGAAGCCGGGCTGATAATGCGGGAACTAAAACTTCGCGGCCAAGTCGCGCGTACACTCGTAGTTGCTCCGAGAGGCTTGGTTACCCAGTGGGTAGCGGAGATGCGCACCCACTTCAACGAAGACTTCAGGCTTCTAATCCCAGGCGATTTCTCTGCATATCGCCAAATAATCCAAGACGAAAACATATGGCAACGCTTCCCTCAGATCGTCTGCCCTATAGACTCGGTGAAACCCCTTGAAGGACGCAAGGGGTGGTCACGCAACCAGGTAGCTGAATACAACAAAGAGAGATTTGAAGATCTCATCTCAGCAGGCTGGGACCTAATTATTGTGGATGAAGCCCATCGTCTGGGTGGAAGCACTGACCAAGTTGCAAGACATAAGCTGGGCTTGGCTCTTGCTGAAGCTGCGCCATATTTGCTCCTTCTTTCTGCAACACCTCATCAAGGTAAGACCGATTCCTTCCATCGGCTGATTTCATTGCTCGATCCGGACGCTTTCCCGGACATCGAAAGCATTACGAGAGACCGCGTCAAGCCCTACATCATCCGCACGGAAAAGAGGCAAGCTATATGCGCAGACGGGAGGCCTCTTTTCAAGCCACGAAGAACTCAACTGGAAGCCATAGCCTGGGATGAGAGGCACAGAATGCAGCGCATTCTATACCATGCAGTCACAGAGTATGTTCGCGAAGGTTATAACCAAGCAATGCGCGAGAAACGAAACTACATAGGCTTCCTCATGCTCCTTATGCAAAGATTGGTTACCTCAAGCACCAGAGCCGTAAGGGTTACCCTTGAGCGCCGACTGGAAGCATTGGAAAGCCCCGAAGGACAGCTCTCTCTCTTCGACGGTTTCCCTGAAGAAGACTGGGTTGAGCTTGACGGCCAGGAGCAACTGGACATTCTCACCAAGCATAAGCTTCAAGCGATCAAGAATGAACATGCTGAGGTACGGCAGTTACTTGAGTTTGCTAAAGAATGCGATGAGGCCGGACCTGATGTTAAGGCAGAAGCACTTATGGACTGGATATACCGCCTGCAGCAGGAAGAGAGAGACCCAAACCTAAAGATATTGATTTTTACTGAGTTTATGGCCACTCAAGAAATGCTATATGAGTTTCTTACTAGCCGGGGGTTTCATACAGTCTGCCTCAACGGCTCAATGAATATGCAGGAACGAGAGCAGGTTCAGCAGATATTCGCTGACCGCGCCAGAATCCTCATTTCCACTGATGCAGGTGGAGAAGGCCTTAACTTACAGTTCTGTCATGTAGTAATAAACTACGATATTCCGTGGAACCCTATGCGTCTTGAGCAACGTATCGGACGTGTGGATCGAATCGGGCAGGACAAGGTGGTACGTGCCATCAATTTAGTCTTAGAAGATTCAGTGGACCATCGCGTTCTTGAAGTTTTGGAAGAGAAACTTACTGTGATTTTCAATGAATTCGGAGTGGACAAAACAGGTGATGTCCTTGATTCTGCGGAAGCGGCAGGTATCTTTGAAGATTTGTATGTGGACGCCATTCTGAACCCGGAAGACGTGGAGACATCCATTGCCAATGCAGTCATCCGTATTGAAACTCAAGTAAGGCAAACAAAGGAAAGCATATCAGTATTGGGCTCAACAGAAGATCTGACGCCTGACGACGCCGAGAGGCTTATCTCCCATCCCTTCCCATATTGGGTTGAGCGTATGACCACAAGTTTTGTCCAAGCCTATGGAGGTCAAGCAGAAAAGCGTATTGATGGATGGAATCTTCGTTGGCCTGATAGCTCCGAAACCATAGATGCAGTCTTCACACGTAAGGAAGCTGAAATCAACCCAACAGCGCAACATCTGACATTGCAGAACCCTAACATTCGCAACCTAGTTATGCGTCTTCCTCGTTTTGCGCTAGGACAGCCTATTCCCGTCATAGAGTTGCCGAATATTCCGCAAGGTGTACGCGGATTCTGGTCCCTCTGGGAAATCTCAGTTCAGGCAGATGACTGGAATCGTAAGAGAATCATTCCCCTGTTTCTGCATGATGATGGAAGAATTCTAATACCGACAGCCGGGCGGATATGGGATGAACTCCTTTCTGAATCCATCAAAGTCAAAGGCCACATCAAGCAAGACTCTAATCTAGTATTTCAACGTCTGATGGAAGCAGTTAAAACATACGGAAGAACTACCTATGATGAACTTTTGGGAGTGCACCAAGATCGCATTAGCAAAGAACGTGAAAAAGGTGCGTATTCTTTTAATGCACGCCGTCGAGCTATCGAAAGAATCGGGCTGCCTACAGTAAGAAACTACAGACTGAGACAGCTTGAACAAGAGAAACAAGAGTGGGAAAAGATGATGGAGCAAAAAGCTCAAATCAGCCCTGATGTGATACCTCTTGTAATAGTCCGCATTGAAGTAGGTGCTTCTCATGACTGATTGGCGCGCCCAATTGCTAAGCAAATTCATGCCGCAGGTATCCCGACTTGTCCTCGTAGCTGATCCTGACGGTCTCCTCTTAGAAGAGCAATTACTCCAAGGGATACGCGACAAAGGGTTTGACATTCTGTCGTTTGATGATCCTATTGCGTTTCGATATCTCTATGAGTCTAAGTACCGTTCACAATGCGAAGATCGCGAGGAATGTCACCAGGCACTGGTTGTGCGTTGCGAATCCCGTGAACTGAGTGCGCTCCCCTATGATCTGCTTCAGATAGGACAGAAGCTCTCATTTGATCTGGGCAAGCTGTTTCCGAACTTGAGCTATCCTGTCATTGCTTCACTCGACAAAAGCCATCTTGATACTTTATATAAAGCTCAACAGGAATACGCTCCCGGTGTATTAGGAGACAACGCCACTAAGGATTTTGCCCTTCGACACGTGTTCGGGACTGTGACAGAACTTATCCATCAGCCGTCTGATCTTCTCCGGGTTTTGCTGAGTCGCCATTACAAGAACGTTAAAGTGCCGGAGGTGCTCGACGATTATTTCATTCACTCCCTGTGGAATCAGGGCTTATTCCTAGACTGGCCGCTCGAGGAGATAGTCAGCAACAGACAGTCGTTCTTTAGATTTCTACAAGAACGGTGGCCGGTGTTTCTAAACCGGCTCGCAATGGAACAGGGGTTCATGGCGCATAATGGCCAGACCTCTACCAAGCTTGAGTTCAACGGGCCGACTTCTCTACCGTTTGACCATGATGATGTTCGGGTCTATATAGACAGCCTGTTTCTTGACGGCCTACTACAACCTGTAGCTCATCATGAGTCTCAGCTCCTGTCAGGGACATGGGTCACAGTTGGGATAAAGACCGACCCCGAGCTGGATCTGTTACGTAGACTGGACGGCCTCGCTAGGTTAGTTGCGGAATCACTTCCGTCTTCTCGCTCGAGACATCAAGATTGGCTTGCTTTTGCATACCGCTGGGCTGAGCTTTCACGTTTGAAGTTAGAACTCCAAAACATATTGAAACCGGAGGACCAGGACCGGTTTAGCGACCTTAGCCGACAGCTTGACTCTGAGTTCCTTACCTGGATAGAGAATCGTTACATAGGCTTACACAATCAACCTCCCCTACCCCCTGTCATGCTCCATCATGTACCACGCGCTCTGGCGCGGCAGAAGGGCAATACCGGTAATGGTAAAATTGCCCTTGTTGTCATAGACGGTTTAGCCCTAAATCAGTGGCTTGCTATTCGCGATGTCCTGCAAGACCAGCAACCAATGCTCAGATTTCAGGAAGACGCGGTTTTTGCCTGGTTACCTACAATCACATCAGTATCCAGACAAGCGCTTTTTTCCGGAAAACCACCGTTTTACTTCCCCGACAGCATCACAAAGACAGACAAGGATGCCTCTCTCTGGACACAATTCTGGATGGATCAGAAGCTAAGAGAGAGAGAAATCGCATACTTAAGAGGTCTCGGCGATGGCGATCTAGAAGAAGTATGCGATGCAGCTTCTAATCCATCAATTCAGGTAATGGGTTTGGTCATTAACAAGGTTGACAAAATCATGCATGGAATGGAGCTTGGGGCCTCAGGCATGCTTAGTCAGGTGCGTGACTGGGCAAAACAGGGATATCTGTCCCGCCTATTGAACATTCTCCTGGACTCCGGATTTGACATTACTCTCACCAGCGACCACGGAAACATAGAAGCTTATGGCTGTGGTAGTCCTAAAGAAGGCGCTGTAGCAGAAGTACGAGGCGAGCGCGTGAGAATCTTCTCCGACGAACTCCTGCGCAAGAAGGTAAAAGCCTCTTTCCCAGACTCTATAGAATGGCCTTCTGTAGGATTACCTGATGATTTCCTGCCTCTGATTGCGCCCGACCGCACTGCTTTTGTCGGGGAAGGCGCAAGGATTGTGACTCATGGAGGAATATCTCTTGAGGAAGTAATTGTGCCGCTTATCCACATACAAAGGAGGACACCGTGACCAACCGTTTTACACAGATTGGATTTGACAGACAAATACTCCTTGAATGGCTTGAATATACTGTTAACTTGATATTAGCAGGGAACAGTCGGCAGGGTGTCTACACAGCGCTCGATGAATTCCTCAGCGATCAATTGGCTGTAGGAAGCACTGCAAAGAGAAATGCCAGGGATAAGACTATCACCATACTCATGAGAGTATGGTTTGACGGTGTGCCGGAACTTGAATCCCTCCGTGCCAGAGGGCTTGAGATGATTCGACTGCTGCCTATTGAAGAGCATGTACCCATTCACTGGGGAATGTCAATGGCAGCATATCCATTTCTGAAAGCTGTTGCAGACAATATCGGAAGGCTCCTACGTTTGCAGGATTCTGTGACATCATCTCAAGTTCAACGCAGAGTCCGAGAGAAATACGGTGAACGAGAAACGGTGATTCGGGCTGCCCAACGTGTTATGTACTCATTCGTCAACTGGGGTGTATTGGAGAAGGAAGCAAAGGCACAGGTCTATAAACCTGGAATAAGCCGACATATAGATAACCCGGAGCTCATCGCCTGGCTTGTCGAGGCCTTGCTACACGCAAACCCGGACGGTAGATCTTTACTCAATGACTTACTACAATCCCCTGCCCTGTTTCCATTCACGTTAGCATGGGTTCCACCTAACGTTATTGAAGAGCTCGCGCATGTTCAAGTTGCTCATCAGGGGTTAGACGGTGACTTGTTGATTCTTAAGAAGGACTAGAGGGCTTCTCGTGTAGGCGGATCCTTGAACTGAAAGACGCGGCGACTCTATATGATTACTGGCCCAACTTCCGCAACCGGAGAGGTGTTTGTTGCGCATTTGGCTGCTGTGGAGGATTAGACGCCAAGCAAGGACATGTGCGCGAGCCTTTGAAATGTCAAAATAGAGCGCTGAAGTGGTTCAATACCGGCGCTGTGGCGGATCTTGTCCTATCTCCCGTGGAATTTGAGTGGCGTAGTATTACGCTGTTTTTCTCTCATTTCCTACCTAAGCCTCGTCTTCAACGTTAGTTAATCGCCGGATTTCGGAGATTAGGACATCCATGGAACGGTATCCCGCTATACGGTTGGCGCGATTCTCTGCATCTAGCAAAGCCACGCATACCCAACGCTGGACCATAGTGCCGTTTCTCCAGTTCTTCACGTTCCTAATACCCTTGGCAACTACACTGAAGGCGGATTCAGAGGAATAGCCATGTGGAAGGCCTATGGTAGTTATAAAGTGGCGGAGCAAATGTCCCGCTTTGATAACAAAACCCAGCAAGGGACTACATGGACTCGCCCCGAAGCGGTAACTGTGCTGATGTGTGCTAAGTTTCCCTCTTGAAGAATCTTTTGACACGTATTTTATTACGTATTATTATAGACATAAAGGGGATAATGTCTATGAGGCTTTACTCGTCAATGGAGTTAATAAAAATACTAAATGATGACGGATGGTATTTTTACGGAGCTACCGGTAGCCATCATCATTTTAAGCACCCTATAAAAAAGGTAAAGTGACTATTCTTCATCCTAGAAAAGACATCCCTTACAAAACTGTCAAAAACATTTTCAAGCAAGCGGATATTACTCCTATAGATAAAAACTAGATAAGAGCTCAAAGAGGAGTTGATACGAGTGAAAAAAGATTGTTATATTTATCCAGCAATATTCGATTATTCTGATGATGGTATTTCTATTTCTTTCCCGGACTTGCCTGGATGTTTCTCTTGCGCAAACTCAGACCAAGAAGCAATCAAAATGGCTAACGATGCACTTAGCCTTCACCTTTATAGTATGGAAGAAGATAATGATGAAATTCCTGAACCAACCCCAATCAGCAAAATACGCCTTGACTCTAACCAGGCTGTTGTACTAATTGAGGTGTATATGCCTACAATGAGAGAAGCTATTGAAAACTATTCGGTAAAGAAAACTCTTTCAATCCCTCAATGGCTTAATAAGCTTGCAATCGAAAAAAACATTAACTTTTCACAAGTACTTCAATCCGCACTGAAAGAACAATTAGGCATACGGAAGAGACCATAACTCTTCCGTCTCTTTTCCGGTTTTTCTTTCATTAAGCATGGCGTTACAATTGATTCTATTCCATTCTAGTGATTTCGGCCCCTCTGATTTGAGCCAATATCCCTTGAATGGAGTGTGAGATGAATGTCGATTCCTAAAGAAATAACGGACATAATCGAAGATGCGGTGTGGGAGAAGGATGCCATAGGTTGCTCGAATTCCAGTGTATACAGACTGATAGGACATTAGTATCAATCATGATCCGCATACTTCCGCAACCGGAGAGGTGTTTTTGCGCATTTGGCTGCTGTGGAGGATTAAACGCCAAGCAAGGACATGTGCGAGCCTTTGAAATGTCAAAATAGAGCGCTGAAGTGGTTCAATACCGGCGCTGTGGCGGATCTTGTCGAGGCGGATCTATCAGCTTTGAATTAGGTAACACAAATGAAAGAACCTGGGATATTCCCCCGGGTTCCAAATCTTTAACAGGCTCTATACGTTTAAATAACTGGTGGGTCATGCGGGACTCGAACCCACGACACCCGGATTAAAAGTCCGGTGCTCTACCGCCTGAGCTAATGACCCACCTAAAATGCTATTATGCTGCAGATTTAACATGCCCACGCGTATCTTCCAGCGGGGCATTCCTATGATACCATAACTTAGTCCGGTCATCAAGGATTTTAAAAGCGAAGGTTTCTTGACAATTCTGCCATTTTACGAGGCTCGGCCACGCTGTGGGAGGAGTGGCTCACATATGCCGCAAGCTCCCGCAAGACCGAGTATGGTCAGGAATATGCTTTGGGGACCGAGATATGCATCAACATTCTCATACCATTCATCAGGTGAGTGGGCATTTCCGCCGCGTCCGCCTCCTCCTAAGCAAACAGCAGGGATGCCTAAGGCAATGGGAATGTTTGCATCTGTGCTAAGAGGGCCTTCCAGACTAGGAGTATTCCCCAATGCTTGAATTGACGCATATGCAGCTTGCACAATAACGGAATCAGGCGCCTGACTCCCTGCAGGCCTATCCCCTATTAGCTTTGTATCAACTATAATGCTATTCGACTGCCATCTTGCGTTTTCTTCATCTTTTGCCAATCTGACTGCTTCCAGCACTTCTGCTTCAAGTTTCAAGAGCTCTCCTTTAGCGTTAGATCTCATGTCTATCAGCATGGTGGCTTCTGCAGCAATTGAATTAACCGATGTGCCGCCTGATACCATACCTACAGTAAAGGTTGCTTTAGGATCTCGCGGTGTCTCAAGATCAGCTATCTTGGCAATAGCACGGCCTATTGCATGGATTGCGCTGGGAACCCCGAATGCGCCGAAACTATGCCCCCCGGGACCTCTGTATGTTACCTCATACCTACGGCTACCGGTGGCAAGATATATGATATCCTTAAAACCCGGTCCGTCTACTGCAATGAATCCGTCAATATCCCTGTTGTCGCGGAAGAAAGCTTTAATGCCTGCTAAGTCTCCCAATCCTTCTTCGCCGATATTCCCGCAGAAAATGACATCTCCCACGGGTCTTATATTAGTGTTACGAAATGCGCGAATAACGGATAAGAGGGCGGCAAGCCCTTTGGAATTATCTCCAATCCCAGGAGCATAACACTTGCCGTTTATGTGTCTTGCGGTAACATCGCATCCTTCAGGGAATACAGTGTCGAGATGTGCTGCCACAAGGAGCTTCGGTCCTTCTCCTGTGCCTCGGAGAATCCCGAAAACATTGCCTACCGAATCCATCTCTACATGATTAAGACCTGCTGCAATCAATTGATCCGTGTAATACCGGGCTCTCGCTTCTTCTTTGAAAGTCGGCGCAGGGATTTCACAGATTTCTATCTGGTCTTGAAGGGTCCTTTCGTCATCAGCCTTAATGAAGTCAAGGCCACGGTGTACCAGGTGATTTGCGGTAAGAGTCTCATATGTCCTCTTTATGATGGGTGATAATTCACAATCCGGGTCGGAATCGCTGTCTTTGCAATGAACCACGAAAATACCTCCCAGGCACTTATCTTGTACGTCGCTAAATCGTGCAATTTTTGTCTCCGGATACGCTAACCGGATAACGGTCACGGACAAGTCAGCCCTATCCAAAGCAGCGGACGAAGACATAACTGACTATAGCATACCACGAGTTCCGGTTTATTGAACGTATTCTGCGCTAACCGACATAAGTTGAGCTTTCCGGGAAGGTTTCTATGACATGTGTTACAATGGTTTTTTCGTTATGACAGAGAGGAGGAATGCATAGCTTGCTGCCGAAGTAATAATAAAATCTGACAGTAACTGTATATAGGAGACTATTGTCTCATGGGGGTGCTGTTTTGACGAGGCATGCCGATGGCATTGATATCCTGGAATACGTTGAGCTCCGTCTACCGGAAATACTGGAACTGGACAGAGAGAAGACAGTTTTCCTGATAGGTGTAAGTCCGATTGAGATTCATGGTCCGCATCTTCCGGTAGGGACGGATGTCTTCATTGCCGAGGAGCTTCTTGCCGATTATGTATCGGAACTCGCAAAGAACCATCCCGAGCTGACATTTGTCAAGTTGCCTCCGCTTTATGCAGGATCAGACGCTTTGCCTCATCCAGGATCATTATCTGTCCCTGCTCCGCATCTTGAAGGGATCCTCACAGCGTACGGACAAGGCCTGGCTAAACAAGGTTTTCGCTATCTCTTCGTTGCAGATAATCATGGCGGGCCCAGGCATCAGATGGCTATTGAAGCGTCCGCAAGGAGATTGTGGCGCAAGCACAAGTTCTACTTGATAGATCCCTTTGGTCTGGACTTTCGTTATATGGTGCAGCATGATCCTGACTTTATGCAGCGCACCGGACTTGGGCCGGGCGAATGCGGAGACGACCCGGACAGTCATGCCGGGACCAATGAGACCTCACTCATGCTCGCACGCTGTTCGGAGAAAGTAGCAGACGATTTCCGGGAAGTAGAACCTTCTCTGCCTCCTTCGCTTCGTGGAGGGGCGGCTTTCGTTGCTGCTCTGGGCAGGTTTATCAGTTTTCTTGGCGGACGTAAGCTTGGCCGGGATCTTAAGCATCTTGCCAACACCTTGGCCTGGGTAACTGATCCCAATATGAAGCCGTATATGGGAAATCCGGGGAAAGCCAATCGGGAAGCCGGGGAGGCAATGATTGCTGCCCGCGTTGAGGTGGCTATGGAGTTATTCGAAAAAGCCCTTGCAAGTGGCGGTAGGGAACCTGTGCATATTTCACCGATGCTGTGGGGGGTTAGGTTCTTGCGAAAATTACCTGAATAACCGGTCTACGGCGTATAGGATTTTTTGGATTTGTCGAATATACAGGGAATTGGACCCAATAACAAAGGTCTTGGTGGAATCAGAAGGATTTTGACCTAATATGGAGAACGATTCAACGTCAAGGATTAACAGCTGCTTGACAGGTACGGTTCTTCACGGAAAGAATGTTTTCGTAACATATATATGAGGAGCGTCGTTAAGAATGGAAATGGATTCCGGGAATAAATGTTGCGAGAAGAAAGAGTGTAAAGCGCGGATAGAAAAGGACTTGATAGGGGAAAAAGAAATTCCTTGGAACGTGTATTATGGGATACAGAGTCTGCGTGGTTTCGAGAATTTCCGCATAACCGGTCTAAGGCTCCATCCTGCTCTCATTAAAGGTATGGCTATGGTAAAAAAGGCAGCTGCGCTGGCAAATACTGAGCTGGGTTATATACCTAAAGAAGTAGGCGCTGCGGTAGTGGCTGCCTCGGACGAGTTAATTGACGGAAAACTCCATGACCAGATGATTGTTGACCCTATTCAAGGCGGGGCAGGTACTTCCATTAATATGAATATCAACGAAGTTATAGCTAATAGGGCTATTGAGATGCTAGGTGGCAAGAAGGGTGACTATACAATAGTCAGTCCCCTAAATCATGTAAACAGGTCTCAGTCCACAAATGATGCTGTGCCTACAGCTGCCAGAATCGGAATTCTGATGGAACTTGACAATACCACAGAAGCCCTGGCTAAGCTGGCTGCTGCCCTGGAGGATAAGGCGGAAGAATTCAAGGACGTCATTAAGATGGGCAGGACCCACCTACAAGATGCAGTCCCGATAACCTTGGGCCAGGAATTCGGCGCATGGGCCGGGGCCATAAGGCGCGATGTGAAAAGAATCCAAGAAGCCGCGGAAGCTCTCACTGTCATTAATCTTGGCGGGACAGCGGTAGGAACAACGCTGAATGCAGACATGGAGTACATACGGATTTCGTGTCACGAGCTTTGTAAAATCTCGGGGTATCCGTTGACGACCGCTGAAAACCTTGTTGATGCCACGCAAAACGCTGATGTGTTAGCTGAACTTTCATCTTGTCTTAAGGTCTGCGCAATCAACTTATGTAAGATCGCAAATGATATGAGACTTCTGGCTTCAGGGCCTATGGCAGGTATCGGCGAAATCATTCTCCCTGCGGTTCAGCCCGGGTCATCTATTATGCCTGCCAAGGTAAACCCGGTAATTCCTGAAGTAGTCAATCAGGTGGCATTTCAGATAATCGGCAATGATCTTACAGTTACCATGGCTGCTCAAGCAGGGCAGCTGGAGCTTAATGTCTTTATGCCGGTTCTGCTTTTTAATCTGCTGCAATCTATAGATATATTAGGCAATGTAGCGAACACATTCCGGGAGAAATGCGTAACAGGGATCAAAGCTAACACGGAAAAGTGCCGAAAGGCAGTGGAGAAAAACGTAGGAATTGTCACGGCTCTCGTTCCATATCTGACATATCAGGTCTCATCTGATATCGCGAAAGAAGCCCGCGCTACCGGCAAAACTGTAAGGGAAATTGTGCTCGAAAGAGGACTCATGACGGAAGATGAGCTAAACCACATATTCTCTCCGTCTGAGTTAACACGTCCTCTTCAATCACGACGGGAAATGATTCATCAAGGAAATTCCAATGAATCAGATGATTGACCTGTTATATGGAATGAGCATAGGTAGGCAGGGATTGAAGGATGACAGTTAAGAAAGAATTGGCCGGTATTGTCGGGGGTATGGGGCCGCTTGCCACTATTGAACTCATGAAATTGATCATGGAGGAGACTCCTGCTACCTGCGATCAAGAGCATATACCTCTTTTGGTATACAGCAACCCAAAGGTGCCGGATAGGACAAAAGCCATTCTGGGAGATGGACCGTCTCCTGTAAAAGCTCTGATAGAATCATCCCAATTGCTGGAGAATGCAGGCGCGACCTTTCTTGCTTTCCCATGCAATACAGCTCATTACTTTCTTCCTCAAGTTGAAGCTGCCGTGTCTGTTCCAATAATCAACATGATTGAAGAGACTGCGGCTGAGGTGGAACAGGCAGGCATTTCAAAGATCGGTATCTTGGCAACAGACGGTACTGTCAAAACAGGAATCTATCAGAAGGCTCTTAAGGCGCGCGGGATAGAGGCGGAGATTCCCGATGAAAAAAGCCAGCTTGCTGTGATGGAAGCGATATATGCGGTTAAAGCCGGGTGTGACCTTAAGGAAGCTACACAGATTCTGGAACCTGCGCTCATTTACATGAGCCGGCGGGTAGATGCGGTAATCGCAGGATGTACTGAGTTACCTATGTTGCTAAGGGGGTTTGCGTACGGGCTTACTGTGATTGATACTCTCCAAGTTTTGGCCCGACGGATTGTGGCACGAGCGCTACGCTCATAAGATTCATGATGAAAAGTGCGCCAAATCCAATAATATTTTCCTGCTAGGGTCTAGCAGGAATTCCTTGATATGTTGCAGAAGAAACCTGCCTATTAAGTTTATCGGGAAGCATCGCGTTATGATGCGGTACCTTGAAAACAGAACCTTAACGACACATGGTTATGTGATCGTTAACCCTGTTAGATCTGCTAAAACGGAATTTGGGAGGTGATAGAAAGCCACGAAGCAATGAATTCTTTCTTCAAGGTTTCGAGAGGTGAGTATCATTTAATAAACCAGGAGGGTCGATTTCAAATGAAATTATGGGTTAAGATTTTGATTGGTTTCGCCCTCGGTGCAGTCATAGGCTTGATTGTGGGGCCTTCTATCGCGGTGGTAAAACCACTTGGAGATCTATTTATCAGACTTATTAAGATGCTCATTGTTCCCATGGTCTTCTGTTCGCTTGTGGTTGGCGCGTCCAGTATCGGTGACCTTAGAAAGCTGGGCCGGGTTGGGGGAAAGACGGTTCTGTATTTCCTGGCGACCACAGCCATAGCAATCACTCTCGCAATTATCTTCGCAGTTATTTTCAATCCGGCAGGCGGCTACGTCCTTAAGGAAATCGGCATATATGAAGCTAAACCCATGCCAAAGGTGGCGGATGTAATTCTAAACATGGTGCCTACGAACCCGATTAACGCTATGGCTACTGATAACATGCTTCAGATTATCGTGTTCGCTTTGTTTGTCGGTATATCCATCTCTCTCATTGGAGAGAAGGGTAAACCCGCGCTTGACGTCTTTGAGAGTATAGCTGAAATAATGTATAAAATCGTAGGCATAGTAATGAACTTCGCGCCTATAGGAGTGTTTGCCCTTATTGCCTGGGTAGTAGGGACAGCCGGCGCGGAAGTGCTGCTCCCTCTGGCAAGGGTGATATTTGTAGTTTACTTTGTCAATATTCTCCATGCTGTTATTGTTTACTCAGGTGCAGTGCGTATCTGGGCCGGAATGAGTCCTGTTCAGTTCTTCAAGGGGTTCTTCGAGGCAATGGCGGTCGCTTTCAGCACTTGTTCCAGTTCCGCTACATTGCCGATTTCGATGCGATGCGCTCAGGAGAACCTTGGCGTGCCGAAAGAGATATCCAGCTTCGTCCAGCCGCTCGGCGCTACTATCAATATGGACGGGACCGCTATTTATCAGGGTGTATGTGCTGTGTTTATCGCAGGGGTGTTCGGAATAGAGCTGGGCTTCTCTCAATACATTATGATTATTATCGCTGCGACTTTAGCCTCAATCGGAACAGCGGGAGTGCCCGGAGCGGGAATGATCATGCTTAGCATGGTTCTTGAGACAGTAGGGTTGCCTCTCGAGGGTATACTGCTTGTCGCCGGTATAGACAGGATCCTCGACATGATCAGGACCTGCATGAATGTTACCGGAGACGCTGCAGGCGCTATAGTGATTGCTGCCAGCGAGGGTGAGCTGGTGCGTGTAACGCCCGAGGTTGCTGTCGGCAAGTAATTTATAGTGTATTAAAGCTATGCGTTGACAAGTAAACTAGTATAAACAGGATACAGATGCGTGGCAGGACCGGAAATGTTACTTGAAGGAAGCGAAGTGTCCGGTCCTGCTTTTTGATATGTTAGTTGGATAAGGACATAGAAGGAGCTGTGGATAAAGATGTCCTCATTTATCAAGATCTTGCTGGTTGCCTCCCTTATCGTCATTGCTCTTCGCAAGCGTATTAACTTGGGTATAGCCATGTTAGGCGCATCTGTATTCCTTGGACTCATGTTTCACATGAAACTTCCTGATATTATCCGCGAAATGGTAACATCAGTTTTAGAAGTTGACTCGTTAAAGCTGATCGCTTCTCTGACTCTGGTGATGGTGCTCGAGGACGTCCTGGGTGAAGCCGGTTTTCTTAAAGATATGACAAAGTCATTACGTGTAATAATACGGGATCAACGAGTGGCAGCCGCTCTTTTGCCTATGTTTATCGGTTTCCTGCCGTCTGCCGGAGGCGCTTTGTTCTCAGCCCCTCTTGTGGAGGAAATCACAACCGATTTAGCTCTTTCAGCGGAGAAGAAAAGCTTCATAAACTACTGGTTCAGGCATCCTATGGAACTGATAGTCCCCATCTATCCCGTGACGATAATCACTTCACAAGTCCTTGGCCTGCCTATGTCGAGATACGTTACTTTGATGTTCCCCTATTTTCTTATTGTAATCATATCAGGTGCACTTGTAGCGTTTCGTAAGTGTCCTTACACAAGTTTTGAGGTTCAGGAAAACCGTGCTCCTACGCGCCAGGATTGGATTTCCATGATAAAGGGGTTAGCTCCGATCGCGTCTGTTGTCATTGCTACTGTAGTGTTTAAACTTGACGTAGTCATCGCCATCAGCTTAGTGACCCTTCTCAGCGCACTGTATATTCGGGTTCCGGCAAGGCGCCTTGTGCAGTATCTTGGGAAAGCGGCCTCCGGCAATATCATTCCTATGATATGTGGTGTTATGGCATTTAAGGGGGTCTTGGAGGGTTCAGGCGCTGTACAAGGCCTAACAGAGGCTTTTGAGGTCTTTGGCATTTCTGAAGTTATTGTGTCTTTTGCCATGCCGTTTCTTGTAGCGCTTCTAACCGGTTACGGAGCAGCCACCGCAGGTGTGGCTATGCCGGTAGTTGCCGGCTTCGGGGCGTCGGGAGGCCTTGCCGGCGCAAACCTGAGACTCATTGCTCTGGCCGTAATCAGTGGGCATGCCGGCCTCATGCTTTCCCCGGCGCACCTTTGCTTTCCCATTACAGTGGGGCACTTCAAGGCTGATTTTGGGCGCGTCTTTCAGCTTGTGGCTATGGCGTCAAGCGTCGGCGTATTGGTGGCTTTCATATTTGCTGTGATTGCGTAAGCGTTGAAAAACTCCCACTGATATCAGCATGAAAAGTACTATCTCAACAACAAGGTGACATTATTATACGAGTGCAAATGAAAAACCCGGCTTAATCTGGCTTAATCAGAGTTGACACAGGGGTAGTATAGGCGTAACATAGTATTGATAATCATTATCAATACTAGCTATTACATCTTTTCACAGCGGCAGAAGGAGGGGCAATTATGGAACGATCCGCAGTAATGCCTTTAGTAAGTGTAAGTGCAGGCGAACCGGTACGTGTAGTTGATATTCTGGGGGGCCATGGTCTTGCTGCACGTTTGGAGGCACTGGGAATACGGCCGGGAACCCACATGATTAAGAAAAGTGAGATGTTCATGAGAGGCCCTGTTACTGTCGAGGCGCACGGCACGCAAATTGCAATAGGCTATGGTATGGCATCGAAAATTCTGGTGGAGCCTGTTGATGACTGTATCAATGAACAGCCTAATAGAAATAATGAAGATAAACAAGGGAGCGGTAAGGCGTGAGAATACTACTGATTGGGAATCCAAACGTTGGAAAGAGTGCGGTGTTTTCACGTCTCACCGGCACTGACGTTATTATATCGAATTACCCCGGGACCACTGTGGAGTTTACAAAAGGATACACAGCGCTGAGAACAGGTGAGTCTCGAGAGGTTATAGATGTCCCCGGAACATACAGTCTGGAACCTACTTGTAAGGCGGAAGAAGTAGCGGTAAACATGATGGAAAGTATGTTTGATGAGGGGGATATCATAATCAATGTGGTGGATTCCACCCACCTTGAGCGTAATCTTTACCTCACCCTTCAGCTTCTGGAAAGAGACATTCCTGTGATAGTTGCGCTTAACCTTTGGGATGAGGCAAGACACAAAGGCATAAGTATCGATGTGGACAGGCTCCAAGACATCTTGGGTGTACCTGTCGTGCCAACCAGTGCATTGACAGGTGAAGGCATTGATATCCTCATGGATAGGATTTCCGGAATCATGGAAGATGCGGGTCCAGAGTCGTGTGTGGGCTTGGATAAGACTCTTTCGCCGGAGAAAGTCCAAAGAGCGAAACGCTCTACAGATGAACGCTGGAGTGAGATAGGCAGGATCATAACAGAAGTCCAGACCATCTCTCACAGGCATCACACTTTTATTGACAGGCTGGAGGATGCGAGTATTCAGCCTGTCACCGGGTTGATAATGGCTATCTGTGTCATGTACTTGTCCTTCAAATTAGTGGGATTTATCGGTGAAGGGTTGATAGACTACATATTTGATCCTTTGTTCGAAGCAGTTGTAAGGCCGGCTGTAACCAAATTTGGGGTGGTTTTGGGTTCAGAAGGGATCATCCATGACCTGCTCATTGGGCACCTGGTAAACGGAGAAATAGACTTCGAGGTGTCCATGGGGCTTCTTACCACAGGGCTTTACGTTCCCATTGCCATGGTGCTGCCTTATGTTTTTGCGTTTTATGTTGTTCTCAGTATATTGGAGGATGTCGGATACTTGCCAAGACTTGCAGTGCTTGTAGATAACCTCATGCATGTTCTGGGCATGCACGGGTATGCCGTTGTTCCAATGGTTTTGGGTTTCGGATGTAATGTCCCGGCTGCTCTGGCCACCAGGATTTTGGAGAGCAGGCGTGAGAAGTTCATATGCGCGACCATGCTTTCAATAGGCATCCCGTGCATGGCGCAGACCGCCATGGTAGTTGGGCTTATGGGTAGGTATGGATGGCAGTATCTTGCCATAATATACGGAACGCTTTTTGCTTTATGGCTCATTATTGGGATCGTTCTCAATGCTATGTTGTCCGGATCAAGTCCTCCTTTGCTTATGGAGATTCCCCCATATAGATTTCCGCATCCCAGGATTCTGGGGAAAAAAGTGTGGATGCGAATTCGTGCTTTCTTGGCAGACGCTATTCCTTATGTGCTTTTAGGCGTGCTCTTTGTGAATATACTACATGTGACCGGCATTATCGATGCGTTAGGCCGAGTTTTTGCGCCGTTCCTTACCGGATTTTTGGGATTGCCGTCTGAAGCGATTGTCGCTTTGATTATGGGCTTTCTACGTAAGGACGTGGCTGTAGGAATGTTAAGCCCCCTTGGGCTGTCTGTAAAGCAGCTCGTGGTGGCGACAGTAGTGCTTACTGCCTATTTTCCGTGCGCAGCTACATTTGTTGTGCTCCTTCGGGAACTCGGACCCTTCGACATGCTGATATCTGCTCTCATAATGCTTGCTGCTGCTTTTGGGGCAGGAGGGCTCATGAATCTCGTTATGTCGGAAGTGGTTCCTATTGGTCATGTTATCATTGGCTTTATTGTACTGATTACAGTGATTATCTTGGTTGCCCGAACAGTGCGGACTGTTAGGATCAGGCATTCTAAGGGTCAGTCGTGATCTCAGTAAGCTACTGATCCTTCTTAGCTCATTACTGAACAGAGCCTTTCTTGGTGTCGCCAGATCTTTATGGCTTTCAATAGAACATATTCAAAGCCTTCTTTACCAGGCTCAACTTGTAGACCGGGTTTTCTGATAAATCAAGGGATCTGTTGATGAGATCCTTAGCCTAAAGACGTCACTCCCCCAGATAAGCCTTGCGGACATCCTCGTTCTCCAGAAGATCACTGCCTTTTCCCTCTAAGACTATGACTCCCGTCTCCATGACATACCCATAATTCGCAAGTTTGAGGGCTGCTCTCGCGTTCTGTTCAATCAAAAGGATGGTGCATCCTTCGTTATGTATCTTAGCCAGACCTCGATAGACTTCAGCCATCAATACAGGCGCAAGGCCTAGCGACGGTTCGTCAAGGCAGAGAAGCCGGGGTTTTGACATGAGCGCTCTCCCCACAGCCAGCATCTGCTGTTCGCCTCCGGATAAGGTACCTCCCTTTTGCGAGAATCGTTCCTTGAGCCTGGGGAAAAGCGATGTGACCCAGTCCAGATCCTTCTTTATTCCTGCGGTATCCTTGCGTGGATAGGCGCCCATTAGGAGATTTTCCATGACTGTGAGATTCCGAAATATCTTCCTGCCTTCCGGTGCCATTGCCACTCCATTACGTACAACCTCATGTGCAGGCCAATGCGTGATATCACGTCCTTCCAATTCGATGGATCCTCGTCTTGCTTTGACAAGGCCTGTAATTGCCCTTAATGTAGTGGTTTTTCCTGCGCCGTTTGCCCCAATCAGTGTGGCGATTTCCCCCTCAGGCACATCAAGGGATATCCCTTTCAGCGCGTGTATGCCGCCGTAGTATACGTGAAGATCCCTAACCTTCAGCATCTTACTCTCCTCCTTCTCCTAAGTAAGCAGCTATTACCCGGGGATCTTTCTTGATTTCATCCGGCGCGCCTTCAGCGATGGATATGCCGTAATCAATTACCCGTATTCGTTCGCAGATACCCATCACAAGTTTCATATCATGTTCTATCAGAAATATAGTAAGATCAAACTCGTCACGAATCTTACAAATAAACCTCATGAGTCTGGCAGTCTCCTCAGGATTCATCCCCGCGGCCGGCTCATCGAGCAACAGAAGCTTCGGACAAGTCGCCAAGGCTCGTGCTATTTCCAGCCTGCGCTGCTGTCCGTAGGGGAGGTTGCCGGCAAGCTCCCGGGCGTAAGGCACAAGTTCAAGCCTTTCCAGAAGTTCCATAGCGTTGGCTCGTGCCCTCTGCTCTTCATTGGAGTAGCTAGGCAGACATAGAGCTGCAGACAAGAAATGCGATTTCAACCGGAGGTGCTGCGAGACAAGGACATTGTCCAGCACAGTCAGGCCTGTGAACAGTCGGACATTCTGAAACGTCCTGGCGATGCCTGCTGCGGCAATAAGATGTGGACGCCATCCGGTAATGTCTTTGCCCTCAAGGAGGACTGAGCCTTGAGTAGGCTCATATTGACCTGTAACGATGTTAAATACCGTTGTCTTCCCGGCGCCGTTCGGTCCTATAAGACCTACGAGTTCTCCTTTCTCAATTCTGAGACTGAAGTCATTGACTGCTACAAGACCTCCGAACTTAATGGTCAGGTGGTCCAGTTCTAAGACGATGTCTCGTCCCGTTTCCACTTCTTTGCCACCTCCTTGTCGACAACCTTACCTGGCAGAGACAGAATCCACTCCCAGGATAATTCAGACTGTCCGAATATGCCTTGCCGATAGAAGATCATGAGCAGCACGAGTAGGGCAGCGAATACCACCATACGCATGCCTGCTATTCCAGGGATGCGAATAGTCCCAATTTGCATTGGGGATTCAACTGCGCGCAGGAGCTCTGAGGCAATTGCGAAGCCGAAGGCTGTTATTACTGACCCGGTAATACTCCCAAGACCTCCTAAAACTATGATGATTAAGAGATTGAATGTCATTGTGAAAGTAAAAAGAGTCGGGGATATTGTTGTGATAAGGGGTACAAGAAGCCCTCCTGCGACCCCTGCGAAAAATCCGCTCACAACAAAAGCCAGCATTTTTGTGCGGAAAACGTTAACTCCCATGGCTTCCGCTGCCACTTCGTCATCGCGCACCGCTTTCATCGCCCTGCCGTAACTGGAATTTGCGATATTCTTGACCACGAGCGTGGCAATGACCGCCCAACCAAAGCACCAGTACACATTAGCCAGCTCCGGTATGCCTTTCATCCCGAGCGGGCCGTTGGTGAGGGGGATAAGGTTATTTGCCAAGACGAAGATTATCTCGCCAAAGCCGAAGGTTGCTATTGCCAGGTAATCACCGCGTAGCCTGAAGGATGGAATGCCCACGATGAATGCGCCGAGAGCTCCCATCACACCGGATAGGACTAGAGCGAGGCCGAAGAAGTACCAAGTTACCGGAAAAGAAAATGAGTTAAACGGCCAAGCCTGTGGTTGCAAGAACCACACAAACGCCTTTTGCGGGAGCGGCAGCATTAGAAGAGCTACAGTGTATCCGCCAAGTGCCATGAAACCGTTAGGGCCAAGGGAAAACTGTCCTGTTATCCCATTAATGAGGTCATAGGATACTGCAGCGACTATATAAACTGCCCCTGTACGCATTATTCTGAGAGTAAACTCGTCCAAATGCGTGTCCGCCCATCTGAGCACAAGAAAAAGGAAACCCACAAATATCAAGGTTAGGAGGGTGTTAAGGTGTTTCTTACAAACAGAATAGAAGTATTTCCCCATGGCTCTACACCTTCTCCTTCAAAGTTTCGCCGAGGATGCCGGTAGGCCTTACAAGAAGGAAGACAAGGAGCAATCCGAATATTATCCCGTCACGGTAACCTGAGAGAGCGGGGAATACAGCTACAGCCATGATTTCTATGAGTCCGATGAGAAATCCGCCGATCATGGCGCCTGTGATATTTCCTATACCGCCTATTACAGCTGCTGTAAATGCCTTCCACCCGGGATAAATCCCCATGAGCGGGTTGATCTGCGGGTATTTGCATGCCCACATAATTCCTCCTGCTGCAGCAAGAGCTGAGCCTATAGCAAATGTGTATGATATTACAGTGTCAACGTTTACACCCATAAGTCGTGTGGTGTCAATATCCGTGGCGACGGATCTCATTGCCATGCCGAGTCTGGTTCGGTAGACAACGTACAAAAGGATGGCGACCAGACCTACGCTAAGGATCGGCACCCATATGGAAACTCCGGAGATGGCTGCCGGTCCGATTCTGACGACTCTGGCCATGAGCTCGGGCCGCTCAAATGGTTTCGGACGGGCGCCGACTGTTACTAAGCCGAGATTCTCCAAGAAAAAGGAAACTCCGACTGCGGTTATCAAGGCTGATATTCTTGGCGCGTTCCTAACAGGGCGGTACGCGATTCTGTCTATGGCCATGCCTACGCAAGCGGTAAGCGCGATTGCCAAGACTGCTGACAAGAGCCATGGCAGATGGAATACTGTGATTAGAAAAAACGCGAAATATGCGCCAACCATAAAGATATCGCTATGAGCGAAGTTTATCAGGCGCAAGATACCGTAGACCATGGTATATCCGATTGCGATAAGGGCATAGAGACTGCCCAGGGAGACTCCGTTCGCTAATTGCTGGATGAAAGTCTCAAGGCTCATTCATATCTACTCCTTTTGAAGCCGGTCGGACTAATTCAGATGGAATTGAAAGCTCGGGAGGGAGAAGAGTAATACCGGGGAAACGCTGACCCCATGCCTGGCTTCCCGCTCCCTCCCCGTAGTAGATTCCTAAGCTATTCATGGATTATGGATATACCATAGTCTTATAATCCCATTTGCCGTTTTTGACCTCTCTGAATACTACAGGTTTGATAGCATCTCCGTTTTCAATGGTAACTGAACCTGTAATCACTTGGAGGTCTTTTGTGGCTTCTATCGCTTCAGCGACTTTCTTGGGCTCCGCGGATCCCGCCCTCTTTATCGCATCCAGCACTATGAGATAACAGTCAGCAGCCAAGGCGCCGAATACGTTGACTTCATCGTCTGCTCCGTGCTTTGCTCTGTAGAGCTCAACGTATTTTTTAGAAAGCTCTGATTGCGCTGCTTTCTCGTGCCAGAATGTTGTATGCATAACACCTTCGACTGCTTTCCCGCCGATAGAGAGGAATTCCTCAGTTGCAATACCGTCAGCTCCGAAAACAGGTTGTGTAAGGCCGAGATCTCTGGCTTGCACTACAGCCAGTGCAGCTTCAGTGTAGTAGTTGGGGATGTAAATGATGTCAGGGTTTTTCGTCTTAATGTCAGTTAACTGGGCGCTGTAGTCTTGATCCCCTGCTTTGCAGTACGTGAGGGATACGATTTTGCCCCCGAGCCTTTCAAACTCCTGCTTAAAGAAATTACCCAGGGCAACGCAATAGTCGTTAGATATGTCAGACAGAATCGCGGCGGTTTTCGCATTAAGGTCACGATAGCAGTATGTCGCAGCTATAGTGGCCTGGAACGGGTCGATAAAGCAAGCCCGGAACACGTATTTTTTCCCTTGAGTTGTCAGTGGGTTGGTTGTGGTAGGCCCGATGATAGGGACTTCTTTCTTCTCGCAGACTTCACCCGCAGCAAGCATACTGCCGCTGATCATGGGTCCGATGATCGCGCATACGTTATCTTTTTCTATTAGGCGGGATGATGCATTGGCTGTGTCTATCTTGTCAGACTTGTTGTCCAATAAACTAAATTCGACAGGTCTTCCCAATGCCTCAGGCTTTACGATCTGTGATACGATGTTTATGCCTTCCCATGCTGCTTGACCATAGGCGGCAACTTGCCCTGTCATCTCCAGGTTGCAGCCGATGACTATAGGTTTGGGCGTTGCAGAGTGAACCGCTGCACCCAGTGAGATGAGGATGAGAGTTGCGATAATACTTGAAAGGAGTCTTCTCACTGCTCACTACCTCCTTCATATTAGATGGTCGCGTTCTCCTCAGCTTTCTCATCCGTCGAACATTTCCTTCGTTTGTATCGGTCTTTCTGTTTCACCTCCTATGCCGTAGCAGGTTTAAGCGTTTTTCTATTGCGCCAAAGGCGTTCTGCTTTCTGTCGTGGTTTGCCTTAACCACGGCACTATTTAAGTTGAAAGTGATGACCCAGTGTTTATACATATTCAGCGCGAAGAGTAAGAATCCTCTATATTTTTATGAATATTACATAAAATAATATACAATTATGTAAACATGCGGCAGGCAGTGCTATGTAAACATCTGACACTGTCAAGGAGGATGACGCAAGCAGGTAGCGCGATATAGGGTTTGTGGCATCATAAGAGACTCGGAAATCCGATGGGAGACTTCCTGGTGACTAAAGATGCGGAGCGTACACAGTTTAGGGCGTATACAGGCTGCCGGAATATTTGGGGTGAGGGTTAGGATGACGGATACTTGGCGCGTGCACCGCCGATAAGTTTCGGACGAGTTCTGGCGAAGGTGAGATGGGCATTGCCAATGGAGTCTATGTCCAGGCGGACAGGGACAGCCACTCTTTTAAGGTGCATACCTATCAATGTATCTCCTATGTCCATTCCGGCATGGGCGGAGATTGTTTCTACCACAACAGGGTCCTGAAATTGCCTCATGGCTACAGCAGCCAACGCCCCACCTGCGTTCTGATGGGGGATCACTGTAACCTCCTCAAGTCCGTACCGGTCTTTGCATTCCTTCTCCACTACCAAAGCACGATTCAAATGTTCACAGCACTGGATAGCCAGATATAGGCCATGTTCTTGTGTCACAGGCAGTAACCCGGCTATTATGGCTTCTGCTGTGTCCATGTTGGAAGCTGTACCGATTTTCCGGCCCATGACCTCGCTGGTGCTGCACCCAACGACGATTATCATTCCAGGCTCTAACTTAGCTGCGCTAAGTAATCCACAAATAGCGTTCTTGGTTTCAGTGGTTAAGGATGTCAATTGCATCTTGAAGGCCTCCTTTCATATGCCTATCAATAGATCATATCACTTTCTTGTGCATAGGTTTTGTCCGGATTCAGGCGCCAAACAGACATTAGCATGGCCGGCAAAAGCGTCGTGCTTGGCTGTAGTTCAGCTGCTAAGGGTTCCATTCATGCTCCAAGATAGCGTATAGAAGAGAGTCTCGCCACCTTTTGCCTATCAACTTATTCTCTCTGAGCCGCCCTTCAAACTGCATGCCGCATTTTTCAAGGACTCTGGCTGAGGCCAGGTTAAGCGGGTCGCATGTAGCAAAAATCCTATGTAGCTTTAGCTGGGTAAAGCCGAAAGAAAGGAGTCTTTTAGCTGTTTCTGTGGCATAACCTTGTCCCCATGAATCCCTGCTGAGGCAATAGCCGATAAACGCTTCGCGGTTATGAGGACTCGTAACATAAATGCCACATCCTCCGATAAGACAATCTTCAGGTTTGGTGACCACTGCCAGGTCAAAGTGCCTGCGGGGATTATCCCTCTGAAACGTAATAGCCATACGAACAAAATCCTTTGTTTCATCGACAGTGTTCGGTCCCCAATCCATGAACTTCACCACTTCAGGGTCAGATGCATACCTATGGATCCTTTGCCAATCTGATATCTTGAAATCACGCAAAACCAGTCGATCAGTTGTTAAGAATAGGCTCGGCACTTACGGATGCCCCCTCTGCTTTGGATCATTAGGTTTTACTTGTCTTGTCGTGAGTATTCTTGCAAGTAAATTCTTCACAGGTACAGTTATTCCTCTGCATGTAGAGAATATCTGTCACTCTGTGTATTGTTTTCCGTTTGCCTTCATATGTTGCTTTACATCTTGCCTTTTTAAGGGGACATCATATACGCAAAATACTCTTACTGAAGGTAGCTTAATGCCGAAAGGTAAGTGTTCAATAGATGATGGTAAATTGTGGAACAAAGACGGTGCCTTTAGCTTTCTTCGGCCCGGGATGGTTTGGGAAGAGAGGTGGGCCCGTGTCTACATATGTATTAAATAGGAAGGCGTAGTTCCTGCGGGCCTCATCCTCTTTTTTCTATTGGCTAACTTGATATGATGCGGCTGTTTACTCCGAGAATGCTTTACTACCGTCAGCTAAGTTGCAAGTCTATAGATGTTATTGCATATCAAATCGCCTATTTCAGAAGTGGTAGCGCTTCCATAGAAATCTGCCAGTTTCAGTCCATCACTGAGGAGAGTTTGCTCAATTGCTGAGAGGAGGAGTTTGCCTAGGTCCTGATATCCGAAGAAGTCCAACATTAAGGCTGCGGACCATATGGTTCCAATAGGATTTGCTATGCCTTTGCCTGCAATATCAGGTGCTGAACCATGTATTGGCTCAAACATAGAGGGGTACTTCTTTTCAGGATTTAGGTTTGCGCCCGCTGCTAAGCCAATGCTCCCTTGAATTGCTGCTCCTTCATCTGTCAAGATATCTCCGAAGAGGTTTGTAGCTACAACCACGTCAAACCATTCGGGTTGAGTTATCATGTACATAGCTGCTGCATCCACATGAACTTGAGTTGCCTCAATTTCAGGATACTCTGCTGCAATTTCGTGGAACACCTCATCCCAAAAAACCATGCTGTAGTTGCATGCATTTGATTTTGTGATAGATACTACCCGTTTTGCTTTGTTTCGTTCTCGGGCTAGTTCAAAGGCATATCTAATTATTCTTTCTACTCCGGTGCGTGTGAATATATTGCTTTGTATTGCGACTTCAAAGGGTGTTCCAACATGGACTCTGCCACCGACTCCTGAATACTCGCCTTCAGTATTTTCACGAACCACAACGAAGTCAATATCTTCAGGTCCTTTGCCAACCAGCCGTCCTGGCACTCCTCGGAGGAGCTTTATTGGACGGAGGTTTACATATTGATCGAAGGATTTTCGAATCGGAAGCAATAACCCCCATAGAGACACATGGTCAGGCACAAGATTGGGTGCACCTACTGCTCCCAGGAGAATTGCGTGATAATCACGAAGTGCGCGGAGACCATGTTCATCCATCATACGTCCTGTTTTCAGGTAGTAATCACAACCCCATGGAAACTCAGTAAATGCAAAGGACAAGCCTCCATGAACCTCGGAAATAGCTCTCAATGTTTTTATGGCTTCCGGAATTACTTCGGGACCAACACCGTCACCTGGAATAACAGCAATATCTAGTTTATTCATAAGAATCCTCCAAGCTTACGGGCATCTTAGTCAAGTTACTGAAAGATTATTCCTCTTGGTAAAGGCACATTTAGCGCTCTTGTAAAGACCATGTAAAAGGCGCCGATTTCCACTGCTGCAATAAATATGGAAGCCATCAGCTTATTCTGTTTCAAAAGAGACGGCTCAACCAAAATCATCAATAGAGTAAAAAACACAACGCTTGCGAGATAAAAACCTAGAAACCGGATACAAGCTATCCAGCCAAACATTAAGATTATGGCAAGCCCTACTTTCTTGAGTTCACGAGTGTCTGTGTATTCCGCTACCCGTGGGGTTACCCAGCTCTGAATAAGGAGGATAGCCGAAAGGATTGCCAGAGTCCATGTGACAGCTTTCGGAAAAACACGACTGTATGTTGATGGAATGTCTGAAAACTGGAACGTAAAGATTAGCACAACTACGAACATCAGGATAGCTGCAGTTCTATCAGGATTATACATTAAAGCCCTCCTCCCTACCGGGGCGCTGTGCCTTTAGCTTTGAGATTAGTGGCCAGAACAAAGAGAGAGCTGACAAGGCAATCAATAAGATGGACAGCGGCCGAGTGAAAAATATGGTCCATGGTACAGGTAAGGCTTTTGACATAAGCAGGGATTGAACAAAGCCTTCTTCAGCTAGAGGTCCAAGGATAAGCCCTAGGACAACAGCCCCACTGTCAATTTCAAGCTGCTTAATAATATATCCTACTGCGCCGAATGCAAGCATAATGAAAACGTCTGCCATGTTATTCCGTATAGCATAAGAACCAATAATACTCAAGAAGACTATT
Organism: Bacillota bacterium; assembly: GCA_029551185.1. Taxonomy (GTDB): domain Bacteria; phylum Bacillota; class SHA-98; order UBA4971; family UBA4971; genus UBA4971. The sequence goes on along the minus strand of JAKPFY010000239.1, from coordinate 12,537 downwards.
GACGGGACGAGAATTCTCACAGGTAACCTGGACAACAGCTCATTCAATCCGGTACCTACAGCAAGTCCGACTACAAGCATCATTAGTGTAGCGATAAGGAGGGAGAAGATGAACCCATAAGTTATGTCTGCATGAACGGTAAAGAGCTCCATTCCCGGCCTAAGACCATGGATTAGAAGAGCTCCGTAGATGACTGCAGCAGTTGGGGTTCCAGGGATGCCAAGAGTAAGAAGGGGAATCAGTCCTCCTCCTACAGTGGCATTGTTTGCGGTTTCTGTAGCAATGACACCGTCAATGATGCCTGTGCCGAATTTCTCAGGATGTTTCGATGCACGTTTTGCTTCGTTATACGCTATTAGATTTGCTATGCTGCCGCCTGCTCCGGGCATAATGCCTACGATGGTACCTATAATGCCTGATCTTAAGAGATTGACTTTTTGCTTCAGGACTTGGCGTGTGGTTGTTCCAATGATGCCCTTCACTTTCTTGGGTTTTAATCTTTCCAGGTCCTCTGCTTTTTGGACTATTAAGGCTAGGACTTCGGGTATACAGAATAATCCGATTAGCCCACAAATCAGTTCTATGCCGCCTTGCATAGCCGATATTCCAAAGGTAAATCTCACGTCTCCGCCCACAGGCGAGATGCCGATCATACTTAAGAGAATACCCAGACATCCGCCGATAAACCCCTTGAGAGCTGACTTAGATGAAAGAGTCGAGATTATTGTTATGCCAAATATACTTACCCAGAAGTATTCAGGTGGGCCGAATTTTATGGCGACAGCTGCTAAGGGCGGAGCAAGAAGGGCAAGTGCAATTATTCCGAGAAGGCCACCTACCACGGAGGATATAGTTGCTGCTATTATTGCTTCTTGGCCTCGTCCTTGTTTAGCCATGGGATAGCCGTCAAAGCAAGTTCCGATTGAAGACGGGGTTCCAGGTGCATTGACAAGTATGGCAGAAAAGGCTCCACCATATATAGCAGCCATATAAATGGCGCCAAGTGTTGCGAGTCCCGAAAGAGGCGGCATTGTAAATGTAAAAGGCACGATTAGGGCAGTAGCCATTGTAGCAGTAAGTCCCGGCAGCGCCCCGACTATGAGGCCTCCTACTGTACCCGCAAGCATGAACAAGAAATTGGTTGGGGTTAAGACTTGCATTATTCCACTAACTATTGGGTTCATACCTCATCCTCCAATCCCAACACGATGCGAGTGTAAGACTTTGATTCCGGAGGGGAGGGCAACGTGTTTCGTAGTTTCGCTACGATGTCGTTGCCCTCTACCCTCGTATGTCAAACGTATTGCTGTTTCAATTGCTATTTAGCCAGAGCGTCGAGTTCTCTGAGGAGTTCAGTATAGTAGACTGTTTTCTCGCGGACGAGTTTTTCATATTCTTCAGGTCCGAGATATACCATTTGATAACCTAACTCTTCCATTTTACTCTGGAATTCCGGATTGCGGTTGACCTTATCAAAGGCCTCTGCAAGGATGTTTACGATTTCATCAGGGGTTCCGGGAGGTACAGAAACACCTCTGTAGCAGCCTTCTACAAGGTCATATCCACATTCCTGAAAAGTAGGAGCGTCCGGACAAACCGGTGATCTCTGATCTGAAGCCACAGCGAGCACTCTCATCTCAGGATGCTGTCCGATCATGCTTGTATAGGTCATTAACGCTGATACATGTCCTCCGAGCAAGGCGGGCACAGCAGCGCCTGACCCGGTGAAAGGTATGTAAGTTAGTTTGATATCTGCCAGATGTTCGAGTTCAATGGTTGCAAGATGTCCTGCAGACCAGCTGGCGCTTCCGCCTACTGTAACTGCTTCAGGATATTTCTTCGCGTATTCTACGAATTCTTCCAGCGTCTTGAAGGGACTGTCTTGTCTGACTGCGAGGACGTTTGGCGTGAGTTCAAAGCAGTATGTTCGTTTAAGTTGCTCAGTTGTGTACCCGGCATCTTTTCGCTGTAGCGGTTGTACTATGGTGTGTGGAAGGTTGTCTCCGGATATTGTGTATCCATCAGGTTTTGACCTTACAAGTTCGGACCATCCTATTGCACCGCCGCCACCGATCTTATACACGATGACTACCTTTTGTCCCAGAGCTTCCTCCAGGTACTTATGCTGCAATCGGGCAGTGATATCTGATTCTCCACCTGGATTAAAGCATATGATGTAGTTGACAGACTTTTCAGGGAACTTGTTAGAGGCAAGTGTCGAAACGCCGGTTCCCGTCACCATAATAATAACTAAACAGAGAATAGCAACCTTGGATATTTTCCTCATCACTTCGACCTCCTCTAATAATGTGGTTTTACAGGGATTCAGTTCTATCTGGCTGAATCTATCGCACCACCTCCAGCCATGGAACAATCGTACCTGCTTTAGGCATAACAATGCATTTGTGATCCGGGCCGTGTTTAGCTCGAGCATATTGGAGAGCTTGTTCCAGATCTTTAGCAGGTGTGAAAAACAGTCTCCTGACAATGTCGTCATCGAGACCGGACACAAGAACTATTTCCTTGTCTTTTACTACCTTTGCCAAGCTATATGCCTTATGACCACCCAGCTCAAATCCGGATGAAAAGCGCATTAAGACATCATCCGGTGATTTAGCCTCAAACATCCAATTCTCAAAGGTTGGCTCCCCCAATCCCTCGGGACATTCAGCGACGATAATAATTGTTCCGCCAGGTGCTGTAGCTCGGGCGGCGTTGTCAATTGCCTTTTGTGCTTGATAGACATTGATGTCTTTCGGATAGCCGCCGGCACAGGCGATTACTACATCAGCAAGCTCATCTATATGGGTGACAAACAAGTCTCGTCCGATTTGCACTCCCTCGAGCCAAGCTTCTTCTACATCCCCTGCCACTACTTTTACAGCACGACCATGGCTATCAGTTACGATATTAACCATGAAGTCCACACTAACTTTGAGGGCAGCGTCTATCATTTCCAAATGAACAGGGTTTCCATCCAGATTGCACGTCCTTGCCTCTTCGGATGCCATGAGAGCGTGGTTGTGCTTTATGCTTTGACGTCCTGATATGCCTGGCAAGATGGATTTACGTCCCCCTGAATACCCGGCAAAATAATGAGGAGCGATTACGCCGGTTACCATCACGAAATCTGAGTCCACACAATGACGATTAACATAAAATTCTGTGCCGAATTTTAACGTACCCATGTAAATTAAGTTATCTTCTTCATCACAATTATGGTTTATTACCTCATAGGTATCGACTAGTTCGCTCCCCACAACTGTCCGAATTTCGTCTGCAGTCATCTCCCTGTGGATGCCGGTTGCAATTAGAAACTTTATGCCTTCTATGGGAACACCTGCTTTATGTAGTTCTTCCAAGATAGGCGGTAGGATATCTTCATATGGTGTTGGTCTGGTAATATCGTTAATGATGATTAGAACGCTTTCGGCGTTTTTCTGCCTGATTTCATCTGCCAAGCGATGCTTGCCTGTTGGGTGTTGAAGTTTTAGAGAGACCTCGCTTGAAAGGTTAGCTAAGGGGTCAATACTTCGGCCGCTGATAACAGATGCATTCTCAAGTTTACTCAAATCAAGAGTAATGTGAGATTTACCGTAGTCAAGCTGGACGTGCATTCCTTGGCACCCTCCTCAATTTGAGGTAGTCCTGAGTATTCGTTAATTAAGGCGTGTGTTTGCGTCAAAATGTGTTGCAAGTGTGTGATATGTGTTAGCAAATGATTTGGTAAATGTATGGTGTAAGATTCTTGGTAAGATTCTTGGATTGAATGATGTAATTTGTCTATTACACGCTAAATAATGCAAGAGTCATGCCAATTAATAGGCAAGGCTTATAGTAGGCAGCTTTCAGGGGGAAAGAGAGACAGCGAGGAGTTAGCGAGTTGGAATCAGATACGCACAAATGTTGCAATATCGCAACAAGTCTATTCATAAATGAAACATTTTCAATTTGTGATTACTCATTTTGCAACTTCCGCCACAATGTGCTCCGACTAATGCCGAGGGTACGGGCTGCCTCACCCTTATTCCCTCCTGTTGATTCCAAGGCTTTTAGAATTGCTTTTTTGGTTGTTTTATCTACAATGTGGTGAAGAGGCTTATTCGCGTTGTCTAAGTTGTCAGGAGCGTGATACAGATCATCGCAAAGCACGGTTAACATATCCCGCTTTGTGACAGGACTGCCTTGATAAAGGACTATGCATTTCTCTATCGTATTTCGTAATTGTCTGACGTTTCCAGGCCAGTCATAAGTTGAGAGGAGAGAAAGGGCATCATTGGTGAAGCCTTTAAAGGGTATTCCCATATCCCGAGAAATCGCATTTGAGAAGGCTTCCACTAATAACGGAATATCCTCCAATCTTTCACGTAACGGAGGCAGAATAAGCTTTAGCACATCAAGGCGGTAATAGAGATCCTCCTGAAAAGCGCCTTGATGTACCAACTTTTTTAGGTCCTTATTGGACGCTGAGATTATCCGTACATCAACCGGAATGATTTTGTCGTCTCCCAGCCGCATTACCTCTTTCTCCTGTAGCACCCTAAGGAGACGACCGTGGAGCCTCAAGGGCAAGGCGCCTATTTCATCGAGGAATATTGTGCCTCCATGGGCTAACTCGAATAGCCCGGGTTTGCCTCCCTTTCTTGCTCCGGTAAAAGCGCCTTCAACATATCCGAACAATTCGCTTTCGAGGAGATTCTCAGGCAGCACTGCGCAGTTAACAGCGACAAAAGGACCGTTTTTTCTCGGACTGTTGTTATGAATGCTTTGAGCGAAAAGTTCTTTTCCGGTACCGGTTTCACCCAGAATGAGCACTGTTGAGTCTACTTCAGAAAAACGTCGGGCCATAGCCATTGTAGTCTTCATGCAGTCGCTTTCTCCGATGATATCACTGAAATTGAATCTGGCGATATGGCCATGGGAGTATAGTTTTCTACGAAGGTTTTTTTCAAGGGTTTCAAGCCTGCTAACTTCTTGAAAAGTGACTACGGTGCCGGCACAAGTATTATCAATCATGATGGGTACGGAGCTGACACTTACCAAGGTTTCATTTACTCTTAGAATCTCCGGATGTTCCACACCATTGGTATAAGCGGATCTCCTTGTGGAGTGAATCTTAGGGATGATCTTCGCTACATTCTTGCCTATCGCATCTTCCCTTCGAACCCCGGTTAGATTCTCCATGGCTTGACTAAAAAGGGTGATTCGTTCTCTGCTGTCGAACGACACAATACCGTCTGATACACTGTCCAGAATCAGCCTAACCTGTTCAGCTTTGGCGTTTTCCTGTTTCTTTACCTGTAACACTCGTATTGCTTCGTCAAGCGCGTGTCTTATAGCTTCCGGACCTGATTCGATTAGAACAGCGTTAATGCCGAGTTTCTCAGCAGTCTTTACAGTTATGACACCACCGATTAGGGTATCCATGCCCTGTCTTATGGCGCTTTGGACTTTGTTCTCAACCTCATAGGGAGACTCCAGTAAGAACTCTTGTATGGTAGCTGGCGATATTGTTTCCAAGGTACTTGCACCCAGAACCATGTTTTCAAAACCGATTACGCCTATGCGTAGGCCGAAATCTTTGGCTTTGGCTATGGCTCGGACTACATCGTAGGCTGTTACTCTGATTTCAACTACTGGTAGGTTTAACTCAGGAGCGTTTTGCAGTACCAGTGCTGTGCCGCCGCGACTGATAAGGACTTGTATGCCTTCAGATTGCAGTTGTTTTGCTACGTCTATGGCATCATCGAGTAAAGAAGTCTCCACTCGTAAGTCCATATCTGTCTTTTTGGCTGTTTTCGCTGCAATGGATGCTAGACTATCACACGGCGCAATGAGAGCAATTTGTGTCATTGGATTCACCTCATGATAAGTACTTATGATGGATTATGATGGATAATCCGACTAGACAGACAGGACAGACCTGGCAATTCCGTAGTAACCTAAGCATGCGCCTTCCAGTTGCTCGATCTCAATGTACTCATCCGTCACGTGGGCCAGGTCTTCCCGTGACGCTCCGAAGCCTACTGTAGGGATACCTGCGATACCTGCATAGTAACTCCCATTAGTGCAAAAATCGTACTTGGAGATCTTAGGTTTCAGGCCTGCTTCATGAAGTCCGTCCAGAGATTTTCTGACGAATTCGTGATTCCGGTCAATAAGCCATGCAGGTGCGAATCGCTTAGCCTGTATCAGTTCACCTGTATAACACTTAGCTTCTCCGACTGCCAACTTTACAGCTGCCTTGAGCTCGGGGTCATCTTCGGCGATACGGGCAATGACAGACTCGATTTCCCCTAAGACGGATTCTTCAGTTTCTCCTACAAGAAGTCTTCTGTCGAATGTCACCTTACACTTCTCAGGGACGACGCTTGCGCCTGGATAGGGTGATGAAATTATATCTGTAAGTTCGATGATGCCTTTCCCTAAGAACGGATGGGTTGGAGGCATGTATTGGTGTTCAATTGCTGAGATAATTTTTACCATTTTCTTTACGGCATTAAGCCCGGCCTCAGGATTTGAGGAATGGGCTGATTTCCCTTGAGTTTCGACTACTATTTCAGCTCGTCCTCGTTGTCCCACATTCAGGTTCAGCTGGGAGGCTTCCCCTATTACAACATAGTCAGGCTTGTATGATTCGCCTACTTCTCCACTGGCTACTCCTTCGAAGCATTCCTCGTGGACAATGCCTGCTACAATGATTTCTCCTCGAAGCATGTGTCCGTAGTCTTCCCGAAGGTACGCTGCAGCCAGAATCATCGCAGCCAGGCTGCCTTTCATGTCGCTGGCCCCACGTCCGTAGACACGGTTGTCTTTGATTGTTCCTGAAAAAGGCGGTACGGTCCATTCTTCCGGGCTACTTACGTCAACATGATCCATATGTCCATCGAAAAGTATTCTATTGCCGGGTGTAGGAAAGATAATCCTGCCGATTACATTGCCGTATCTGTCTATGCTGACTTCATTGTACCCAAGAGATATCATGGTATCACGGATAAGGTTCACTATACGGTCTTCGTGTCCTGAAGGACTGGGACAGCAAATCATGTCCCTGCAGAGTCTGACCAGTTTATCGCGACGAATGGAATCAAGCATAGTGGGAACACCTTCCTTTATGTTACGCCTATGTGGAATCAGTGACTATATTTTTCAGCTTTCGACATAGAAGTCGTTTGTCCTCTGTTTTGCATTCCGGATCAGCTTACGGAGTTTACAGTATGAATAGGCCGGCTCTGCTTTCATGGCGGTTCCGAACATATCGGGGCAATCAGAAGATGAAGAAAATGTTAGTTTAAGAAGGAGAGTCAGTTATTTGCTATTAATAAAGAACATTAAACCAATCAATATAACTTTCTTATAAAACATGTTATATGAGGCTTGATGCAACTTCCTTATATAGATTATAATATCCACTGGAACCCAAAATACCCGAGGTGACCAGAGTTGAGGTTACATGGTCCTGATGAACCGGTTTATACAATTGGCGTGGCCGCTCGTTTGCTCGGAGTCAGTCCACAGACTTTGAGGGTGATTGAGCGGGAAGGTTTACTGGAACCTCACCGCACTGAAGCCAATATCAGGCTGTACTCTGAGAATGATCTATTGTTGCTACAACGCATACGCACCCTGGTTTCTGAAGAGGGCGTCAACCTCGCAGGAGTCAAGATCATCCTCGAGATGGAATCGAAAATGGGAAAGATGACAATTAAGTATCGTGAGATTATCGAACGTGCTAAGAGAACTTCCCCGGATTCCAACTGCGATGAGGGTGACGGCCAGTCTTGAGGAGGCATAACGGTTTCGGTTATTCTATTAGATGAGCTCGCGAATGGAAGGAGAGAATTACAATGGGGAAAGTCGTTGGCATTGACCTCGGCACAACAAACTCAGCAATCGCCGTAATGGAAGGCGGGAATCCCACGGTAATCGTAAACGCGGAAGGAGCGAGGTTAACCCCATCAGTAGTAGGTTTCAGCAAGAACGGTGAAAGGTTGGTTGGCCAACTTGCCAGGAGGCAGGCTGTACTAAACCCTGAAAACACACTTTACTCTATCAAGCGCTTTATGGGACGTCGCTATGACGAAATCAAAGAGGAGCGGGGGCGTGTTCCGTATAGGGTGAGCGCAGGCCCGAATAATGGGGTAAGATTCGATGTTCCGGCCACGGGAAAGGATTATTCCCCTGAAGAAATTTCAGCGATGATTCTTCAAAAGATGAAGATGGATGCGGAGAAGTTCTTGGGAGAATCCGTTACTCAGGCGGTTATTACAGTTCCCGCGTATTTCAACGACTCGCAGAGACAAGCGACTAAGGACGCCGGACGTATAGCCGGGCTTGAAGTTCTTCGGATTATCAATGAGCCTACAGCTGCTGCGTTAGCTTATGGGCTTGATAAGAAAAAGAATGAGACGATTCTCGTATGGGACTTAGGCGGTGGCACGTTCGACGTGTCAATACTGGAAGTAGGCGAAGGCGTATTTGAAGTCAAGTCCACTGCAGGCGATACGCACCTTGGCGGCGATGACTACGACCAAAGGCTTGTGGAGTATATTGCAAACGAATTTCAGCGCGACCAAGGCATTGACCTTAGAAAAGACCGCCAAGCGTTACAGAGGCTGATTGAAGCTGCTGAGAAGGCCAAGATCGAGCTGTCTCAGGTTTTTGAAACTACTATCAGCCTTCCGTTCATTACCGCGGATCAGACCGGTCCAAAGCACTTGGAAACAAAGATTACCCGAGCTAAATTCGAGGAGCTCACCGGAGATCTTACTGAAAGGTGCAAAGGGCCGTTTAGGCAGGCTATTGCTGACGCAAAACTCTCTATTGATGATATCGATGAAGTGGTATTGGTAGGTGGCGCTACTCGAATGCCTGTAATACAGAATCTCGTGAAGAATCTTACCGGCAAGGAGCCTCACCGGGGCGTAAATCCGGACGAAGTCGTAGCAGTCGGCGCAGCCATTCAAGCAGGAGTCCTATCCGGAGAAGTAAAGGACATAGTTCTCTTAGACGTAACTCCTCTTTCATTGGGTATAGAGACCCTTGGCGGCGTGTTCACGAAGTTAATTGAGAGAAATACGACTATACCTACGCGCAAGAGCCAGATATTCAGTACAGCTGCAGACGGACAGACGTCTGTTGACATCCATGTGCTCCAAGGCGAGCGTGAATTCGCGCGAGATAATAGGACGCTCGGGCGGTTCATGTTACACGGAATTCCTCCTGCACCCCGCGGAATTCCACAGATTGAGGTGACTTTTGATATTGATGCCAACGGCATAGTCAACGTAACTGCAAAGGATCTGGGAACCGGGAAAGAGCAGCGCATTACAATCACTGCATCCACACAGCTGTCGAAAGAAGAAATCGAAAATCTGGTGCGTGCTGCGGAACAGGCTGCCGAGGAAGACAGGAAGCGTCGTGAAGAAGTTGAATTAAAGAATGCTGCTGATACCCTGGTGTATACGACTGAGAGGACTTTGAAGGAATCCGGGGATAAGATCCCAGAGGAGACAAAAGCCAAGATAGAATCTGAACTCGAACGGCTTAAGAAGGCTATTGCCGATGATGACATAGAGTCTATCAGACAATTTATGGAAGAAGTGAAAGAAGCTTCTTACAAAATGTCTGAGGAGATATATAAGGCTGCTCAGGCATCTTCAGGCAGCGAGTCCGGCGGCGGGCCTGACTACGGCAACACAGCCGGGGCCGACGGATCTGACTCCAATGGCGGAGACGATGATGTTATTGATGCTGACTTCAAATCCGTAGATTGAAGGGAACGGTATATATGAATGATAGGCGGTGACTATGCAAATGAAGTCTGAAAGACAAGATCCGTGTGCAGATTCCCGTGAGTTAACTGCCGAAAATAATGCGGCTGAGGAAGTTATAGCTCCGGAGGGAGTCGAAACTTGCGACACCATGACTGGGGACGTCGAAACCCGGGAGGATCTGGAGGAAAGATTAGCGGAAACTGAAGCTAAAGCCGCCGAGAACTGGAACATGTATTTGCGTGCCTTAGCTGATCTCAACAATTACCAGCGTAGGATGGCGAGAGATCTCGCCTTTCACATACGATCCGGCAAAAAGGACATGATTCTCAAGCTCCTTACAGTTGTTGATGACATGGAGCGTGCCTTGGCTGCGGAGGCTGACTATGAAGCCTTGCGCGAAGGTGTCGAGATGATCATGAGAAAGCTCCTGGATATCCTTGCTGCTGAAGGAGTCGAGCCTATCGAGGCAGTAGGTCTGCCGTTTGATCCTAACTTCCATGAAGCAGTGGCTGTGTGTGACGACGGCGATGTAGACACAGATACTGTTGTGGATGAGCTTAGGAGAGGATACACTTATGAAGATGAAGTTATCAGGGCTTCCATGGTTCGTGTGGCGAGGCCGACAGACAGCTAGGTAAAAGCCAGGTTATATTGATACGGGAATGCAGGTTGAACAGGAAAGTATTATTTTAGCAGGGAGGGGCTGGGCTCTCCCTGCTAAATCTCGTTCCGGAGCCATGTGGATGAAAGAACGAATTAGCCTTCGGTAGAAGGTCAATTAGTGTAAAAGTTGAAGTTATTGCTGAATTCATATATGTCTTCCACTTACAGTGATGTGTTTCATTGGTGAGACAGAAGTAGGACAGAAGACGGGATGTTCCCGCAACTGAGTGGCGGAGCGCCCTTGTTGCCGCACCTCACGCGTAGATGGTATGATGCATAGAGAAAGCCCGAGGAGGTGCAGCGTTCCATGACTGACATGGAGAGATACCCCGAGATTCGAACAAAAGGTAGAATATTAATGGGACCCGGGCCGAGCAATGTTCATCCCCGAGTGCTTCGTGCGCTTTCAGCGCCGCTCATTGGTCATCTTGATAAGGAGTTCCTGGACATAATGAACCTAACCAAGGACCTCTTGACTAAGACGTTTATGACGTCGAATGAGTTCACCATTCCCATATCAGGTACAGGAAGCGCCGGTATGGAGACTGCCTTGGTCAACTTTATCGAGCCCGGCGATAAGGTTCTTATATGCATAAACGGGCTCTTTGGTGAAAGGATGGCGGATATCGTCCAAAGATGCGGCGGGGAGCTTGCAGTTATCCAAGGAGAGTGGGGAAAGATCATCGAGCCCGACGAAATTGAAAAGGCGCTAAAAGACCGTCCTGCAGATATCGTAGGGATTGTGCATGCGGAGACATCCACCGGAGTGCTGCAGCCCATAAAATCTGTAGCGGAAATCGCCAAGAAGTATGGAGCGCTCCTGGTGGTGGACGCTGTGACTTCTCTGGGCGGCGCCCCTGTCCGCGTGGACGAAGACGGAATGGACGTGGTCTATAGCGGTACTCAGAAGTGCTTATCCTGTCCTCCGGGACTGGCCCCTATTACCGTAAACAAGCGGGCTGAGGAGAAGCTGGCCGCCCGTAAGAACAAGGTGCAGAGCTGGTATCTTGACATAACGATGCTTCGTAGCTATTGGGGTAAGGAGCGGTTCTACCACCATACTGCGCCTATCAATATGATTTATGCTCTCTATGAGAGTCTCCGCATCATTCATGAAGAGGGGCTTGAAGCCAGATTCGCCAGACACATTCTTCACAGCAATGCGCTGAAGGCGGGCCTTACCGCTATGGGTCTTGAACTGTTTGCCCAGAGTGGCTACCAGGCTCCGATGTTGAATTCAGTTATAATCCCTGAAGGCGTGGACGATGCCGGTGTGCGCAATTACCTATTGACCAATTATGGGTTGGAGATAGGCGGCGGCCTCGGCCCGATCAAGGGACGTATCTGGCGCATAGGTCTTATGGGCCATTCTTGTAACCGTGAAAACGTCATGCTTGTCCTTGCCGCCCTGGAAGAAGCCCTTGCTGCTCAAGGATTCCATATGGAAGCCGGGGTCGGGGTTTCTGCAGCCAGGGAAGCGTATAAGGCTGTATAGAACTGCTACAGATCAGTTTACTGGGTCTTTCAGCCTGATTTCGAGGTCATTAAAGCAGTGGAGCCGGCTCGGACAGCCCTTAGAAGTTGTAATATCAGAGCTATCAAACGCGAAGAAGTCGCCTCAAGAAATAAGATCAAGAACCCGAGCGCTTTGGAGGTTTTATGCAGCAGATGTCGAATTAAACATGATGCGATCGACAAAATATAATCAGAGGCTCGTAAGACGCAACTTGGTAAATGTAAGGAGCTGGTAGTAGCAAATGAAGAAGCAATACATCAAAACAGATGCTGCACCTAAAGCAATAGGACCTTATTCTCAGGGAGTGAAAGGGAACGGATTCCTGTTTGTATCCGGCCAACTCCCGGTTCATCCTGTAACAGGGGAGATACCGGAAAGTGTCGAGGACCAAACACTGCAGTCCCTGAGTAACGTTAAGGCTGTTCTTGAGGCAGGAGGCTCCAAAGTGCCCCCCACTGTCAAGACACGGTCCGCGAGAATGATCCGAACAGCTCCTCCTTTCATCAGGCTGCAGGTTTGCATGCATGCTGCTGGCGGAAGGTATAAGGTGCCAAGCCCCCCAGCGAAGCATGCGGCCGAATT
>JAKPFY010000228.1 GCA_029551185.1 Bacillota bacterium | reverse complement strand
CCATCAACCCGCAGTTCATCCTGTACATTGACGGAAAGATCGTTCAGGGGCTGGACTTCAACCACCGTGAGGCAATTCTGTGCGAAAGAGGGGAACCGGGACGGACCTACCGCATCGATCTCAAGGCATATAGCGGAATGCGCGAAGCTCGGCAATCGCTCCATGCTGAATTGATTGCTTTTGATGAAAAGGTACGCAAGCTTTACTACGACATAGCCGTTCCACTCGGCGTTCTACAGAACCTTTCTGTAGATGACAAGGTTCGGTTCGACATGTTGCTCGTGCTTAATGAGGCGTTAAACCGTGTGGATTTCAGGCGTCCCCGTTCCTCGTCGTTCTATCGTTCTGTCAATAGTGCAGAAGCCTACCTCGAGGAGGAGCTATACAGGAAAATGTGCGGACACGAAGACGTATTCGCCACGTGCATAGGACATACGCACATAGATGTGGCCTGGCTGTGGAGGATTGCTCAGACGAGGGAGAAAGCGGCCGGCAGTTTTGCGACGGCCCTCAAGTTAATGGACGAGTATCCGGAATACGTATTCATGTCGAGCCAGCCTCAGCTCTACAAGTTCGTGAAAGAGGACTACCCGGCTTTATATGAAGAGATTCGCCAACGGGTTCGTGAGGGAAGGTGGGAGCCGGAAGGCTCCATGTGGGTGGAGGCCGACTGTAATGTTGTGTCCGGTGAATCCCTGGTGCGGCAGATCATGTTCGGCAAGCGGTTTTTTTCGGAGGAGTTCGGGGTTGACAATAAGATCCTGTGGCTGCCTGATGTATTTGGGTACAGTGCAGCTTTGCCCCAGATAATGAGGAAGTCCGGTATCGACTACTTTATGACCACGAAGATCAGCTGGAACCAGTTCAACAAGCTCCCATACGACACATTCATGTGGAGGGGAATAGACGGATCGGAAGTGCTGACGCATTTCATCACGACAAGGGATTATGAGGAATCGCTCACTTCTTGGTTTACTACCTACAATGGCGATCTCAAACCCTCTCAGGTCATGGGGGCGTGGCAACGCTATCAACAGAAGGCTTTGAACAATGATGTTCTCATCTCATACGGACATGGCGACGGCGGTGGTGGGACCACCCGGGAGATGATTGAGAACGGACTTAGGATGGCTCGGGGAATACCAGGCTGCCCAAGGGTGAGAATGGAAACTCCGCGCAGTTTCTTTGGCCGGCTTGATAAGACGGTCTCCGGGAACAAACGTCTGCCTACATGGGTTGGTGAGCTTTACCTCGAATTTCACAGAGGAACATACACGTCAATGGGGAGAAACAAGCGGGCAAATCGCAAGAGCGAGCTGCTATATGGAGACGTAGAGACGCTGTCGAGCTTTGCTATGCTCATGGGGGCAGACTACCCGCAGGAAGATATCAACCGTGGCTGGGAAGGGATACTTACCAACCAGTTCCACGACATACTACCCGGGTCATCCATCAAAGAGGTGTATGACGATTCACGGGAGGATTACGATGGCATTATCTCATCCGGGCATGAACTTGCCCGTAAAGCCTTGGATATCGTTGTGTCAGAGATAGGTGTCGACAGCATGTCAGTCGTGGTTTTCAATACATTGGGGTACGATCGGGACGACGTTGCCGAGTTTACTGTGCCTGAGAATCTGGAGCATCCTTGCGTGGTCGACAGTGACGGGCAAGTCATCCCCTGCCAAGTGGCGACGCTGGACGAAAAGAGGATTGGCCTCTTTACTGCACGTGGAGTGCCTGCCAAAGGCTACAAAACATACACGTTACTGGACCGCGCGAGTGAGGTTTCATCCGGTTTGACCGTGAACAGTTTCAAGCTGGAGAACGCCTACTTCGAACTTCAATTGGACGAAAAGGGGACGTTGCTGTCAATCTATGACAAAGTCAATCAAAGGCAAGTCCTAAAGAAGGGCGAGCGCGGCAACAGACTCTTGGCTTTTCAGGACATGCCTGCGAACTGGCAAAACTGGGACATCGACATCTCGTACCAAGAGAAGATGTGGGAGGTCGACCGAGTCGACAAGACGGAGATTCTGGAAGTGGGCCCGGTTAGAGCCGGAATCAGAATCCACAAGACATTTCTTGATTCCAAGATCATTCAAGACGTGCTCATATACTCTGACATTCCGCGGATAGATTTTAGGACCTACATTGACTGGAAGGAATCGCAGATCCTTCTGAAGGCTGCATTCCCCGTAGACGTCAACGCAGAAAAAGCGACCTATGAGATTCAGTTTGGCAATGTGGAGAGGCCCACGCATTGGAATACGTTATGGGATGTTGCGCGGTTCGAAGTCTGTGGGCACAGGTGGGCGGATCTATCTGAGGGAGGCTACGGTGTCAGCCTCATGAACGATTGCAAGTATGGCTATGACATAAAGGACGGAGAGATCCGGCTGACCTTGCTGAAGTCAGGAATTGAGCCCAATCCTGTGGCCGATCAGGAGGAGCATTGGTTTACGTATTCGCTTTATCCACACGGCGGCGACTGGAAGGCTGCATCCACTGTGAAAGCTGCATACTCCCTGAATGTTCCGTTGCGCGCCAGGGTCGTTCGATCGTCAGCCGGAAGCCTCCCAAAGACCTTGTCCATGATCAGGATAGACGCAGACAACGTAATGCTCGAGACTGTGAAGAAGGCGGAATCCTCCGACGAGATTGTAGTTAGGCTCTACGAGTTCGAAAACAAGCGCGCTGATGTGAAGGCGGAGTTTTTCCGAGAATTGACTGCAGTGTCAGAGTGCGATCTGCTGGAGAATGAAATAAACCGCGTATCTCAGCAAGGAAGCGCGTTTTCGTTTGAAATAAGGCCTTATGAGATTAAGACTTTCAAACTCAAAGTAATCCCTTCACATCGCTGCTGACGCAAGCGGGACGTGTCAGGTAGCGAATATGGCTAAAGCGCGTTTCCCCGCGCCTGCGCTCGCAATTCATGGGGGCCTGGGATTACAGGTGTAGTCTGTCTGCAGCGCGATGCATAGTTGAGTCGCAGGCTAGCTAATCATTGATGAAGGGAACATATCGTCCTCACATATTGCAAGGCCTAGCTGACTAAGTTGAGCTGCCACTTCCCGAAAACCCAGCCCGACCTGGGATGGGGAATGAGCGTCCGAGCCTAATACTACATAGGCGCCGCCTAGGTCTTTGTATAGCTTCAGTATTGCCCAACCCGGGTAGGGTTCTGTGTGACCTTTTCTTAACGCTGATGTGTTTACTTCCAAAATAGCGCCTGATTCCACAATCCTTTCAATGATTGCTGTGATCCGGGGCATCCATTCCTCAACCGTAAACTCGCCGTACTCTTCGCTCCTGAGAGACTTTATATAGTCCAAGTGGCCTATACGCTTGAATAACCCGCTTTCCATCATGGACAGCATTTCATGCCAGTATGGCTCGTAAGCTTCGTTCTTGGTTTTTCCTTGAGGATACTTGGGGTCCAAGACAAAAACATGATCAATTAGGTGAACTGAACCCAAAACATAATCAAATTCGTAGGTGCTGAGAAACCTTCTTATGTCATCTTCAAATTGCCTTTGGTAAGTGACTTCTACGCCTGTTTTTATTAGCAGCTTGTTGCCATACTTGTTCCTGCACCTATCTACATCTTCCATGTAGGCGTAGTAATCATAGTACCCGTATCCCGGATCCGCATCGTCAAAATCCACGTGCTCTGTAACACATATTCCGCGCAGTCCCTGCTTTAACGCCTCCTTACAAAGCCCGTCAAAGGTCGCAGTAGAGTCACAAGAGTGTGTGGAATGCATATGACAGTCAAATAGCCTGTTCAACGTAGAATCCCTCTTTCCTTGGATTCAGGACATTCCGAGTTCTGCCGTGATGGGCGGCAGCAGTCTTGGCGCAGCTTGGAACCTAGCCGGCTGAGTCCTGTTCTATGTTGTCCCGGACCAAAGTCTGTAGGCAAAGTACACTATTAAACAGTATACTACATGAAGGCAGGCTGTTGTAAGAAAATGGTCGATTGTAGGCAAGTTAAGGCGGAAAGCGGGATAGTACTCTTCACAAAGAAGGTGTATTCCTTAGGGTCATGGCCTGAGGAAAGATGAGGGGATGAGAGGTTGACTGATACTCTGATGAAAATCTACGATTTGCTCTATGAGCGCTTTGGCCCTCAAAACTGGTGGCCTGCAAAGACTCGGTTTGAGGTAATAGTAGGAGCTATACTAACCCAATCCACATCATGGCGAAATGTGGAGAAGGCAATTTCCAACTTGAATGATGCGGGCGTCTTGTCACCGGACGGCCTTTTGAAAACAGATATTGATAAGCTTGCTGAACTCATCCGCCCGTCAGGCTACTACAACACGAAAGCTCGAAAGCTAAAGGCAGTTGCCGATTTTCTTTCTGAGAACTTCGGCTCGGATTTGGATCTCCTTTTTGGGAGACCGCTGGATGAGGTTCGCAGGGATTTACTTGGCGTATACGGTATCGGTCCTGAGACTGCAGATTCTATATTGCTCTATGCCGGGGGATTTCCTTCTTTCGTAGTGGATGCCTATACCCGTAGGATTTTCGGACGGTTAGGAATTATGCCTGCGGATTTGTCTTATGAGGAGGCACGTAATTTTTTCATGGAAAACCTTCCTTATTCAGCCCGGCTATACAATGAGTACCATGCCCTTATAGTCAGATTGGGGAAAGAGATCTGCATATCTCAGAATCCTAAGTGTAATCTCTGTCCTGTCAGGCATTTAGCTCATGGAGGCAGTTTTTGCTGTAACAGGGCATAGATATATCAAGGCTTTGAGTCCTGTTGGTTCACAACAGAATCTTGCAATAGCATGATTGCCAAATTATTTCCTTAAAAAGGCGTACGATTTTTCGCTTGCCCCTACTTGACATAATCAAGGAAAATATATATAGTTAACTAACCTAAATAATTACCAGGTTACCGGCCAAAATAGCCGGATATTTTTTGAGACGAGGGGGGTGTCCTTATGGATGATGCCCAGCAGGAGGCAGCGAAGAGGCTTATAGATGTGTGTTGGAAGCTCAGTCGAACAAACTGGAATCGAAGTCCGATAATAGGCTTAACATCCAGCGAAATGTGGGCTCTCTACTGCATTAAGAAGAATACCTGTTTGGATTCTCCCGGAATCAAGGTTTCAGAAATCAGTGATTTCCTGAGGGTTACATCCCCTTCAGTTACACAACTTGTAAACAGCCTGGAAGCCCAAGGGCTCGTTGAACGCAGCATTGATACAAAGGACAGAAGGGTTGTTCGGGTTAGGACCACCGAAAAAGGCGAAAGAATTTTAGAGAAAGCTGCAGGGGCTCTTCACGGAATGTTTGAAGGATTAATCGAATACCTGGGGGAAGAAAACACAAATTGCCTTGCAGAACTTTTGTTACAAGTGCTTGCCTACTTTGATATGGTTGAAACTCCAGGCGTTTGACAGATCCGGTTGATGAGGGTGATAATCTATGATTAAGTTATTTAGATTCTTAAAGCCATACAAATTCTTTGTAGCCGCCATATTGGTGCTGGTTTTCTTCCAATCCCTTTTTGAACTGTATTTGCCTAGATTGATGGCAAACATTGTTGACATCGGTGTTGTTCAGGGAAATACAAAGTACATCTTGCGAATTGGCGGAGAAATGCTGCTTGTGGCTGCATTGGCCGCTGTCTGCACAATCCTTGCCGCGAATCTCTCAGCGAAGACATCCATGGGGTTCGGCAAGACCCTTCGTGGTAAAGTCTTCTCACATGTTGAGGGGTTTTCGTTAAGTGAGTTCAACAAGGTAGGCACTGCGTCCCTTATTACAAGAACCACAAACGATATCACCCAGGTGCAGATGCTGGTACTGGTTATGCTCCGTATGATGGTCATGGCGCCTATGATGCTTATCGGTGGTATCATTATGGCCGTTTCACAAGATGCGGCTTTGGCCCGGATCATCATTTTGATTATTCCGGTGATCGCTGTTGCTGTGATTATCGTGATGAATAAGAGCACACCACTGTTTAAGACGATGCAGGAGAAACTGGATAAGGTAAACCGTGTCCTTCGTGAAGGCCTTACCGGCATACGGGTGATACGTGCCTTCGACCGCATTGACTACGAAAAGAACCGGTTCAACGAGGCAAATCGCGATCTGACAAACACTGCTATCAGAGTCCACAGAATCATGGCTACTGCTATGCCTCTTATGATGGTGAGCATGAATTTACTGACGATAGCTATTATATGGTTCGGCGGTATTCGAATCGACCAAGGCACTATGCAGGTAGGCTCCTTGATGGCGTTTATCCAATATGTCATGCAGATTATGTTTTCGTTGATTATGGTTTCTATGATGTTTGTCATGATACCCCGTGCTTCAGCGTCTGCAGCACGAATCAACGAAGTGCTGGATACTGTCCCCGAAATCAAGGATGGGGAAGGGGTTAAAGGTGGTTGTGTCACCAAAGGCCATGTGGAGTTCAGGCATGTGACTTTTAGCTATCCCGGCGCTGAGAAACCGGTTCTCCACGATATTTCCTTTGAGGCGAAGCCGGGGGAGGTAACTGCCATTATCGGAGGCACAGGTTCAGGCAAGTCGACACTGGCAAGCCTTATATTGCGCTTCTATGATGTGGCAAGCGGCAAAATCCTAATTAACGGCGTGGATATAAGGGATATGTCCCAAGAAGATTTGAGATCCAAAATAGGATTTATACCGCAAAAGGCGATTCTATTCTCAGGCACTGTCGCTGATAACATCAGGTACGGTAAGGAAGACGCAACTTTCGAAGAGGTGAAGAAGGCTGCAGAAATTGCACAAGCTGCGGAATTCATCACAGGCATGAAAGACGGTTTTGATTCCATGGTGGCGCAAGGCGGAACGAACCTGTCAGGCGGCCAGAAACAGCGTCTTTCCATTGCCCGCGCGTTAGTTAGAAGGCCTGAGATTTACATCTTTGATGACAGTTTCTCCGCGCTCGATTTCAAGACTGACGCAATGCTGCGAGCTGCGCTAAAGAAAGAAACGAAAGAATCCACGGTGATTATTGTCGCGCAAAGAGTTGCTACAGTTATGGATGCTGATAGAATTATAGTTTTGGATGACGGTGAGATTGCAGGGATAGGAAAACATAAGGATCTTCTTAAAACCTGTAGTGTGTACCGAGAAATCGTCATGTCACAGCTTTCAGAGGAGGAATTGGCTTGAGCGGGATTGATAATGAAGCTAGGACCGACGCAAGGTCTGAACAAAGACCCGTCCGCAGCCAGAGGCCTGGTAGAGGAGGTTGGGGAGGCGGACGTGGTAGGAGAATGCCCGGAGAAAAGCCGAAGGATTTTAAGGGAACGCTGAAAAGGCTCATGGAATACCTGAAGCCTTACAGGCTTCAACTCCTTGCTGTTGTTCTAATGTCAATCCTCGGCACAGGTTTTGGCATTGCCGGCCCGAAAATCATGGGGAAAGCCATAACTCAGCTGTTTGAAGGCAGTATAAGCAAGATAAAGGGCGTGCCGGGCGGAGGAGTCGATTTCGATTATATCTTGCACATACTCCTCATACTGGCCGGGCTTTACGTGGCCAGCGCGTTTTTCATCTATCTTCAGCAGTTAATCATGGTCGGTATTTCGCAAAAGACCGTATACAATATGCGTAAAGCCATAAACGAGAAGCTGTCCAGGCTGCCTCTTTCATTCTTTGATTCGAAGACTCACGGTGAAATACTGAGCCGTGTCATAAATGATGTAGATAACGTCAGCAGTACACTGCAGCAAAGCATTACACAGATGATATCCGCTGTCGTGACTCTTGTTGGCAGTGTCATTATGATGCTTTCGATTAGTCCCTTGTTGACTTTGGTTTGCGTCGTGACTCTGCCTCTTTCTTTGATTGTTACGCGGTTTGTCGCGTCTCGCTCGCAGAAGTACTTCATAGCCCAGCAGACGGCGTTAGGTGACCTGAACGGCCATGTTGAGGAGATGTACACAGGCCACGTAATAGTGAAAGCATTCGGGCGCGAGGAGGAATCCATCAAGACGTTCAATGAGATTAACGAAGAGCTCTACAACGCGTCTTGGAGAGCACAGTTCATCTCAGGGATTATAATGCCTCTTATGGCCTTTATCAACAACTTGAGCTATGTCATTGTCGCAGTGACAGGCGGCGTCCTCGTTACAAGAAGGGCCATTGAAATCGGTGATGTTCAGGCTTTCATCCAGTATTCAAGGCAGTTCACACAACCGATAGTCAGGACTGCGAACATTGCAAATATCATACAATCCACTATCGCATCAGCTGAACGTGTTTTTGAACTCCTTGATGAGGTTGAAGAGGTGCCTGACAAAAAGGACGCTAAGGTCATAGAGTTTCCCAGGGGCGAAGTTGTATTTGAGCATGTGAGTTTCAGTTATAAAAAAGAAGCCCCTCTTATTGAAGACATGAATATCCATGTGAAACCGGGACAGACAATCGCCATTGTAGGCCCGACAGGCGCAGGCAAGACCACCTTTGTGAATCTCTTGATGCGGTTTTATGAAATAGACAGCGGAAGGATCACTGTTGACGGTGTTGACATCAGAGAGCTTAGGCGTGGGGATTTGCGCTCTGTTTTTGGTATGGTGCTTCAGGACACATGGCTTTTCCACGGCACTATAAGGGATAACATAGCATACGGACGCGAGGGGGCTACTCTTGATGAGATTGTAAAGGCAGCGAAAGCCGCTCAGGCTCACCACTTTATCAAGACCCTCCCCGAAGGCTATGACACCATGATCAATGAGGATGCTTCCAATATTTCCGAGGGGCAGAAGCAGCTCTTGACCATTGCCCGGGTGATTCTTGCTGATCCTATGATTCTTATTCTTGATGAGGCTACA
>JAKPFY010000220.1 GCA_029551185.1 Bacillota bacterium | reverse complement strand
CGTAGAATTACCGCAGGAACGGTGGGTTTTGTAATCGCGCCGCGTCTGAATGCAGCAGGAAGGATTCGCGACGCTTCACTTTGCGTAGAACTTCTGTTGACTGATTCGCCTGAGAAGGCTATGGATATCGCAAAGTTCCTCGATGATGTAAACTCAAAAAGACAAGATCTGGAACAGCAGATATTCGAGGAAGCGTCTTCGATGGTTGAGACCTGCAACGGCCAAGCTGTTGACAGTGTCCTTGTCTTGGCGAATGAAGGATGGCACCCGGGAGTAATCGGGATTGTAGCGTCGAGGCTTGTGGAGGAATTCAATCGTCCCACGATCTTGATATCTCTTGATGGCGAAGAAGGCAAAGGCTCCGGAAGGAGTATCCCTGAATTTGACTTATACAAAGCGCTTTGTGAATGCGGGGATACTCTCCTGCGTTTCGGGGGACACAAGTATGCTGCCGGAGTCTTAGTATCTCGCCGTTCAATCGACGAATTCAGGCAAGGAATAAATGAGGTCGGGCGAAGCGTTCTTCGCGAAGAGGATTTTCTGCCGAAAATCAACGTAGATCAAGAGCTGACCCTAGATGAGATTGATCTTGAGGTCGCAAAGGGAATCTCAATGTTGGCGCCGTTCGGTGTTGCTAATCCGACACCCATATTTCTCTCAACCGGAGTCACGCTGAAAGATTACCGAGGCGTCGGCCAAGGCGGTAAACATTTGAAACTGAAACTCTGCCAAGGCGACGCAGTCCATGACGGTATAGGATTCGACCTTGGCCATCTGGCCTCTCAGCTCTACTCCCACAACATAGAGAGTATTGACCTGATTTATACAATTGAGGTTAACGAATGGAATGGAACAATCCAACCGCAACTTAATGTAAAAGGCTTGAGAATGACTGAAAATCGGGCTTAATTGATGTATAATTGATTAAAAGTATACAAGCCGGAAGGCAGCTGATTAAGTTATCTGCCCATGGGTGAATTTCGGCCGGAATATAGGTGGTATCTATGGGAGTAACCATTGAGGATGTGCTCGACAGAGTAAAGCAATATGCTCCTTCAGCCCCTCTCGATACTGTGATGAAAGCTTTTGACTTTGCTTCCCGTGCACACGCAGGCCAGCGACGTGACTCGGGGGATTGGTACATTTTTCACCCTCTCGAGGTTGCGCTTATTCTTGCCGAACTTGAAATGGACGTTACCACAATTGCCGCAGGGTTGCTCCACGACGTGATCGAAGACACAGATGTAACTCTTGCCGAGATTAAGGCAACGTTCGGAGACGAAATCGGGCTCCTGGTCGACGGAGTAACAAAGCTCGGCAGGGTGCCTCTAATGTCAAGAGAAGAGCAGCAGGCGGAGAATTTGAGGAAGATGTTCTTGGCAATGGCCCAGGACATTCGGGTAGTCCTCATCAAGCTGGCAGACAGACTTCACAACATGCGAACTTTAGGCCATCTTCCCTGGGATAGGCAGGCAAGAATAGCCAGGGAGACTCTGGAGATCTATGCTCCCCTTGCTCACAGGCTCGGAATGTGGAGGATTAAGTGGGAGCTTGAGGATCTCGCTCTGAGATACCTGGAGCCGGGTGAATACTACAAACTTGTCGAAAGAGTCTCAAGGAAGCGCAAAGAACGAGAAGGTCTCATTGAGGAAGCAAAAGAGATCCTCAAAAAGAGCCTTGATGAAGGGAATATTCCTTGCGAATTGCAGGGGCGGGCTAAACACTTCTACAGCATATTCGAGAAGATGAGAGTAAAGGGCAAGACCTTTGATGAGATTTATGATCTCATCGCAGTTCGAATCATCGTAAACAACGTAAGAGATTGCTATGCAGCTTTGGGCACAGTCCATTCCCTTTGGAAACCAATACCCGGCCGGTTCAAAGACTATATTGCGATGCCTAAATCAAACATGTACCAATCCCTTCATACGACAGTGATAGGACCTGAAGGCGAGCCTTTGGAGATTCAGATTCGAACCTGGGAAATGCATCGAACTGCCGAATATGGCATAGCTGCCCACTGGAGATACAAGGAAGGCACTCAAGCCACCAATGAATTTGAGGAGAAGCTTTCATGGCTCAGGCAGCTGCTGGAATGGCAAAGGGATATGAAGGATGTTCATGACTTCATGGAGACTTTGAAAATCGACCTTTTCAAAGATGAAGTCTTTGTTTTTACCCCAAAGGGTGATGTGAAAAGCTTGCCTGCGGGATCCACTCCTGTGGATTTTGCTTATAGCGTGCATACTGACATAGGACATAGGTGCGTAGGCGCACGAATCAACGGGAAAATGGCGCCTCTGGATTATCAACTTACCAACGGCGATATAGTGGAAATAGTTATATCAAAAGGGCAAACCGGCCCCAGCCTGGACTGGCTGGCTTTTGTCAAAACATCGAAAGCGAGAAGCAAGATACGCCAGTGGGTAAGAGAGGAGCGGCGCAGCGAGTCCCTGCCCAGAGGCCGTGACCTTTTGGAAAAGGAATTAAGACGTCAAGGTTTGGAAGTTCATGAAAACCTCAGAGAAGAAAAACTACAAGTCGCTGCAAAGCGTCTGGGATTTCAGGACGTCGACGATCTTTTGGCATCAGTAGGTGACAACAAGATTTCAGCAGCCCTTGTAGTCGGCCGGATTATGCCGGAAAAGGCTGAGAAGGGAAAAGAAGAAAAAGAACCGACTCGGCTCGCTGCGCGAAGGAGACCTGAGGAAAGCCTGGGAATTAAGGTAAAAGGTGTGGACAACGTCCTAGCTAGGATGGCCAAGTGCTGCAACCCCATCCCAGGAGATGAGGTCATAGGTTATATCACCAGAGGCAAGGGAATTTCAGTGCACAGGCGGGATTGTCCGAATATTGCCTGGCTCAAAACGTCCCCTGAACGTTGCATAGAAATTGAGTGGGAATTTGACGCGGAGAACTCATATCCTGTGGAACTCGAAATCGAGGCTATGGACAGAGTTGCACTTTTGACAAATATTATGAATGCAGTCACAGGGCTTCGCGCGAATATTAGCGCTGTAAACGCTAAGACAACTAAGGATGACATTGCCATTGTCAATATGGTGGTGGAGACAACCGGCGCTGACCATTTGAATTCCGTAATAGAAAGGATCAAGCGCATTAAGGGTGTAACAGCAGTCCGCAGAGTGCAACAGATAGGCCTGCATCTGGAGAAGTCGGTGTCAAGCTAAATTCCGTCTCCTCCGATAGAAAGTGAGATATTGATGAGAGCTGTAGTCCAGAGAGTAAAGTCTGCCAAAGTTACGGTCCAGGATGAAATAGTAGGGGAGATCGGGCCGGGGCTGGTGGTTTTTCTCGGCGTCGGAGAAGACGATTCTCTTGATGATTTAAGGTACCTGGTTGATAAGGTTGCCAATCTTCGGATCTTCGAAGACGATAGCGGAAAGATGAATCTGTCCGTCTTGCAACTGAATTTACAAGTGCTTGTAGTCTCCCAATTCACCTTGTGGGGCGACTGTCGCAGAGGCAGACGACCCAGCTTCAGCCATGCTGCGTCTCCGGAGAAAGCCTTGGAAATGTACGAAGAATATGTAAGGAGACTCAGAGGCGCCGGCCTCTCAGTTGAGACCGGAAGATTCCAAGCCATGATGACTGTATCTGTAGAAAATGACGGTCCGGTCACCATACTGCTTGACAGCGACAAACTATTCTAGGTTATTGTCGCTTGCGCCGCTTGTGTGCCTTCATGCCTAATCCAGGCGTTCAGGCAGTATTGCTGTACCATTAACATAAAGAACATCCACGGCGCGCCTATGGTGACTTCAAGTTCTCCGGACTCCAGAGATCGGAATCATTACAGGGGACAGGAAAGGAGTTGCCGAATTCATGATCATTAGCACAATCCGTGTCGGAGCGTTTGGGACTAATTGCTATATTGTAGGGTGTGAAACATCAAAGGAAGCAATAGTTATTGATCCGGGAGACGATGCCGATCGGATACTGGAAAAACTGAAGGCGGAAGGCCTAATATGCAAGATAATCGCAAATACCCACGGACACGTGGACCACATAGCAGCGAACAAGGCATTGGCAGAAGCAACAGGGGCTATTATTGCTATAGGTGCAGAAGACGCGCCTGCGCTTGAAGACCCTACTCTCAATCTTTCACCTGCTTTCTCTAGTTTCGCTAAGGGCAAGACAAGTCCGCCTGCAGACTTGCTCCTTGCTGAAGGAGACACGCTGTATGCAGGTGGTGTATGCCTTAGGGTATTGCATACTCCGGGTCATACCCCGGGCAGCATTTCGCTCTTGGGAGAAGGCGTAGTTTTTTCAGGAGATGTGATTTTTGCCCAAGGAGGGATTGGCCGTACGGACTTGCCCGGCGGATCTTATGATGAGCTTATGGAATCCATTGAAGAAAAGCTCCTTGTCCTTCCTGATGAAACATTGATTTATCCGGGCCATGGTCCGTTCACTACTATTGGCTGGGAGCGGGCCGGTTTCAGCCGTTGACAACCAGGTGGAAAGTGAGATAGACTCACAACATAGTGTTGAAGATAGGGGGAGATGCCCTTGTTCAAGGGCTTTCGTGGAAAAAAAGGTGCCAAAATCACTAAGGTTTTAGTTATCGTTCTAGCCATTGCCTTCGTAGGAGGGTTGCTATATACAGGCTCAGTGTTTGTCCGAGAGCCTTCTGCAGACGGCTACGGGGTTATCGCTATAGTCAACGGGAAACCGATAACCAGAGAAGCTTTTGAGCAAGGGTACAGAAATGCGCTTCTTTCCGAGTACGAGTACACAGGAAGGGTGCTTCCTGAGACAATAGGGCCTATTCGCGCCTCTTTACTTGATCAGTTTATTAATACTGCATTGATTACAGAGGCTGCACAGAAAGAGAAGATTCGCATCTCATCAAAAGAAATTGAAGCTGAGTTTAAGTTACAGGAAGAGGCCTTTCCCAGCAAGGAGGCTTTCCGTGACGCGCTTGCCGCGAACAATATCACAGCAGCTCAGTTTAAAACTCTGATAAAAGACCGTTTGACAATCCAGAAACTGTTCGCCAAAGTTCAAGCAGGAGTTACAGTATCTGAAGACGAGGTCAAGAAGGCTTATACAGAAGAAACCGGAAAACCTGCAGAAGGCGAAGAGTTTGACGAAAAGCGCTCTGAAATTGAGACAAGACTCAGAACGAAAGCAGAGCAAGATGCGTTGTCTAATTGGCTTGAAGGACTTCGTAGCGAGGCAAACATAGAACTCCGTGACGCTGAGTTAAGGGCGCTCAGAAAACTTCAGGAAAACGACTATGACGAGGCAATTCTTGAATACAATTCCGCAATAACCATGGATCCGGATAACGCTTATCTCTACGTAGGTGCTGCCCAGGCTTACACGGCCAAAGGTGACACGGAACAAGCTATTGAAGCTTTAAAGAAGGCTGTCAGTTTGCGGCCTGAGGATCCATATTTGAGACTCCTTTTGGGGTTGGCATATAGGGACGGAGGTTCACGGGAGCTTGCTGCAAATGAATTCAAAGCCGCTTCGGAATACGGCGGGCTGGACATTCTGCTTCATGTCCGTCTTGAGTCTCTTCTAAAAACCGTAGGCTCTGATGATGATGTCAAGGAGCAGCAAGCTAAGACTAAAGAAATTCGGGAGCTCTTGGAGAAGAGAGACAGCGCCATTAATCCTAAGGAACAGGCTGATGACTGAGGAGGCAAATTCATGACACATATCAGGGCGCCGAGGGGAACGATAGACGTATTTCCTGAGAAACCGGGGGTTTGGCAACGGCTGGAGGAGACTGTAAGATCAGTATGCCGCAATGCAGGATACACTGAGATCAGAACCCCAATTTTCGAGCATACAGAGCTCTTTCAGAGAGGAGTCGGAGAGAGCACTGATATTGTGGAGAAAGAAATGTACACCTTTCTTGACAAGGGGGAACGCAGCATCACGCTGCGTCCTGAAGGTACAGCCCCGGTTGTCAGAGCCTACCTTGAGCACAAAATGTGGGCCTTGCCTCAGCCTGTTAAGGTTTATTATATTGGGCCAATGTTTCGATATGAACGTCCTCAAATGGGACGCCTCAGGCAACATACCCAGTTTGGGGTCGAAGCCCTAGGGGCATCTTCACCTGCTTTGGATGCAGAGGTTATTTCTGTGCTCATCAGTGTTTATCAACGTTTGGGATTAGAAGGCTTTGTCGTGCGCCTGAATAGTATTGGGTGTTCTAAGTGTAGACCTCGTTATAAAGAAAGCCTTATGAATTTGCTTTCCAAACATACGGATGAGCTTTGTGCTGACTGCAGAAGGAGGCTTGAGCGCAATCCCCTGAGAGTCCTGGATTGCAAGAATGAACGATGTGCTGGCCTTGCCAAGAAACTCCCTCCGATATTCGACTACCTTTGCGAAGACTGCAGCCGGCACTTTGAAGGAGTCACTGAGTGCTTGACTGCCTTGGATCTCATTTATGAACTGGATCCCACTATTGTCAGGGGGCTTGACTATTACACCAAGACCGTTTTTGAGGTGATTCATTCCGGCCTCGGGGCACAGGACGCCCTCGGGGGCGGTGGAAGGTATGACGGCTTGGCTGAGGAGCTTGGCGGGAGCGCGATTCCGGGCGTAGGCTTCGCTGCAGGTATAGAGCGGGCTGTGCAAGTCTTGCAGGACGCGGAAGGTGGGGCAATAGGCCAAGAAGCAGGCAGAGTCAACGTGTTTATCGCTGCGATGGGGGACGAGGCTAAGCTTCAGGCTCTTCGCCTTGCTCGCTTGTTACGCGAGCAAGGCACATCAGCGGATATTGATTACTTGGACCGAAGCTTAAGAGCTCAGATGAAGTACGCGGATAAGCAGGGAGTCAAGAAAGTTGTGATAATCGGCGAAGACGAGCTTAAAGGGGACTACGCCGTAGTGAGAGATATGGCAACCGGGGATCAAGCTCAAGTACAGTTCAGAGATCTGGTTCAAGTATTGACATAGAATATAACTCTTTTAAAATAATCCAACTTATGAAGAGAGAAGTGAGCCATGATGCAGATGAAGAGAACTCATATGGTGGGAGAAGTTGCAGATGAAGCTCTAATAGGCAAGACAGTCGTTCTCGCGGGTTGGGTTGCCAGGAGAAGGGACCTTGGCGGTCTTATATTTATCGACCTTCGGGATCGTTCAGGTGTTGTCCAGGTGGTTTTTAATCCGGAAACCTCCCCTCGTGCCCATCGAGCAGCAGAGAAGCTTGGTTCAGAGGATGTAGTATGCATATCCGGAGTTGTTGTAGAGCGCCCGCCCGGCACAGCAAACCCTTCGCTCCCCACAGGGAATGTTGATGTGGCAGCTGAGTCTCTGGAAGTGTTATCTAAGTCGAAGACTCCGCCTTTTTATATTACTGAGAATCTTGATGTTGACGAGCTTCTCAGGCTTAAGTACAGATATCTTGACCTCCGAAGACCCGACATGCAAAAGAATATAATCTTCCGTCACCGCTTAACCATGGCTGTAAGGAACTTCTTGGATTCTCAGGGGTTCATTGAGGTAGAGACGCCAATGTTCATAAAAAGCACCCCTGAGGGGGCTCGCGACTTTGTTGTGCCCAGCCGCGTGAATCCAGGCCGATTCTTCGCGTTACCGCAATCCCCCCAATTATTCAAGCAGCTCCTAATGGTGTCCGGATTTGACAAATATTTTCAACTTGCCCGCTGTTTCCGGGATGAAGACTTACGTGCTGACAGACAACCTGAGTTTACACAAATCGATATCGAAATGTCTTTCATCAGTAGAGATGATGTGCTTAACCTTGTCGAGGCAATGATGACCGATTGTATCGAGAAGACTCTCGGGACAACTGTGGCAAGGCCTTTCCCTAGGATGTCATATGCTGAAGCTATGGCGCGATATGGTTCTGACAAGCCTGACATTAGATTCGGCATGGAATTGATAGACATAAGCGATGCTGTAGAAAATTGCGGTTTCCGCGTTTTCCGCAGCGCCATTGAGACAGGTGGCACGGTAGCTGCTATTGTAGGGCCGGGTTGTTCCGGATTCTCCAGGCAGCAAATCAAAGAGCTCGAGGAAGTCGTGAAAGACTTTGGTGCAGCAGGACTCATGTCAATAGCAGTCTCTTGTGGGGAAGACGGAGAGCTTGTCCTTAACTCTCAATTGACCAAGTTTGTCCGGGAAGATGAGTTGCAGAAAATCGCGGAAATCACAGCTGCAAAAGACGGGGATCTCATTCTAATTGTCGCAGGTCCCGTAAAAGTAGTCCAGGAATCCCTTGGCAGATTAAGATTGCACCTAGGTGCCGAATTGGGCCTGATCCCCAAAGACGAAATGGCATTCCTGTGGGTCACTGAGTTTCCCCTATTTGAATTCAGCCAGGAAGAAGAGAGGATAGTCGCTGTCCATCATCCCTTTACCTCTCCGCTGGAAGAGGATATTGATCTAATGGAGACAGATCCTTTAAGTGTCAGAGCTAACATCTACGATCTAGTCTTGAACGGTGTGGAGCTGGGCAGCGGAAGCATAAGAATACACAAACGAGACGTGCAGGAGAGGGTCTTTAAAGCATTAGGACTCAGTGAAGAGGAGGCAAGGGAAAAATTTGGTTTCCTTCTTGAGGCTTTTGAGTATGGAGCGCCTCCTCACGGCGGGATTGCGTTAGGCTTTGACAGGCTGGTTATGCTATTGTCAGGGAGAAAGACCATCCGGGACGTAATCGCCTTTCCCAAGACGCAAAAGGCAGTGTGCCCCATGACTGGAGCTCCCGGCATGATTAGCGATGAACAGCTGGCCGAACTGCATATAGAGGTAGCCGACACGGGCAAAATAGACACAAGCGGTGATACACAGGACTGCCTTGAAATCCTTAAAGGCTTATGATATCATTCACTTGCAAGGAAAACACTAAAAAGACCCTACCGTGTTCGATTTGACATCGGTAACTTTTGTTCCAACACCATTTGAAAGGGGCCTCAGCTCCGAGTGAGGCGCGAGTGCCGTCGGCGTGCGGAGTCGCAAAACACTTGGGAGGGCACCCACCTGCAGGGCGCAGGGATAGAAATGTTACCGGCCAGACGGCATGGTGGGGTCATGTTTTTTCACTGGCTGACTCTTCTTCCGGCTGGCAAATCTTTCTTTGATTGTTCTTTCATAACCGTTTTCTGAAGGCTCATAGTATGTCTTGCCCACTAAGTTATCAGGCAAATACTGCTGAAAGATGTAGTTGCCGGGATAATCATGGGGGTACTTGTAGCCTTTGCCATGTCCTAAGGAGGCAGCGCCTTTATAGGATGCGTCACGAAGGTGATGAGGAACTTCGCCTGTGCGTTCACCTTCAAGGTCAGACGAAGCGTTCTTTATTGCAAGGTAGCATGAGTTACTTTTTGGAGCTGTGGCTAGGTAGATGGCAGCCTGGGTAAGAATGAGTTTAGCTTCCGGCCACCCCACGAAGTTTACTGCCCAAGCTGCCGCGCTTGCCACCAAAAGGGCGTGGGGATCAGCCAAGCCTATGTCCTCTGCTGCATGAATCAGGATCCTCCTCGCTATAAATTCAGGCTTTTCACCTGAAGCGATCATTCTTGCAAGCCAGTACACGGTGGCATCAGGATCGCTCCCCCTCATGCTTTTTATCAATGCGGAAGCCATGTCATAGTGAGCGTCTCCGCTCTTGTCGTACACTAATGCCTTCTCTTGAATAGATTCTTCCGCAATCTCCAAGGTGATGCAGCGCACTCCGCCTTCATCCGCCTCGGTTGTCAGCACAGCAAGTTCAATTGCGTTCAAGGCTGTTCTGGCATCACCGTTTGCGCATCGGACAATATGACAGAACGCATCTTCGTCAACTACCACCTTATACTCTCCGAGACCGCGCTCTTTATCTTCCAATGCTCGACGTAAAATAAGGGAGATATCTTCATCATCCAGCGGCTCAAACCTAAACACGCGTGAGCGTGATAGAAGCGGCCTGCTAATCTCAAAAAACGGGTTTTCCGTTGTTGCGCCGATGAATATCACGGTTCCGTCTTCTACGGCAGGCAACAGAGCGTCTTGTTGAGTTTTGTTGAACCTGTGGACCTCGTCGATAAAGAGAATTGTCCTGGTTTCGTGCATCCTAAGTCTGTCCGAAGCATCTTCCATAACCCGTCTTATATCAGCTACCCCTGACGTTACTGCATTCAATGATTGGAAGTGGGATCTGGTTATGCCTGCTATGATATTGGCCAGCGCAGTTTTACCGGTGCCGGGAGGTCCGTACAGAATAACAGATGAAAGCCTGTCCCCTTCAATAGCTCGTCTAAGTAGTCTTCCTTGGCCTAAGATGTGTTCTTGCCCGACAAATTCCTCCAAAGTGACAGGACGCATTCTAAGGGCAAGGGGAGCCTCGCGTCGCAAGAATCGGTCGCCCCGACAGCTGAACAAATCCATAGTATCACGCTCCGATTGTGTTTCGCTTGGATCATAACATATTTTATACAGAATGAAGAAGAACTCGGAAGAAGCGCATTAAAAAAGTGCGTCAAAAGTGATTGACACGGATATTGACAGGTGATATATTTTTTATGCGGGAATCCCGATTAGTTTACTTGGGATTCCCCTCCTGCCGCAAGGAAGAAGGTGAATCCAATGAAATTATCAACTCGTGGCAGATATGGATTGCGAGCCATGTACGACTTAGCTCTTCGCTACGGTGAAGGTCCTGTGCCTCTTAATTCTATAGCTGACAGACAGATGGTTTCCTTACATTACCTTGAACAGCTCATGGCAAAATTGCGTAAAGCAGGGCTTGTTGCCAGCTCCAGAGGTGCGCAGGGAGGCTATGAACTTACGAAGCCACCTGAGGAAATCACAGTAGGCGATGTTGTCAGAGTGATGGAGGGATCCTTTGACCCGGTTCAATGTCTCGCCCACGATTTCGACCATGAGGACTGTGAACAACTGGAAGATTGCGTGGTTAGGTTCGTATGGAAGAAGCTACAAGATTGCACTAACAGAGTGCTTGATTCAATTAACCTCAGGGACTTGTGCGAAGGAACCGTTGACTTAAGTAGTGGGTCATGCGGGGCTTGTGCCTCTGATTCCCAGCGACCAATGGGGACATGTCAGTGAGTCAGGAATCATGCCTAAAGCCACACTATTGTCGGGAGATGATTAGAAATGAAGCTTGTATACCTGGATAACGCAGCAACAACAAAACCACGACAGGAAGTTGTAGAAGCGATCCTTCCTTTCCTGGCGGAAAGGTACGGAAATCCGTCAAGTATTTACGGTATAGCCAGAGAAGCCAGAGTTGCACTGGACGAGGCAAGAGGTAAAGTGGCAAAGGCAATCAACGCTCATCCGGAGGAGATCATATTTACCGGATCAGGAACTGAAGCTGATAATATGGCAATCAAAGGTGTGGCTTATGCCCATTCAAAGCGTGGCAATCATATCATCACGTCCCAAATAGAACACCATGCGGTGCTTGACAGTGTCAAGCGTCTCAAGAAGCGAGGATTTGAAGTGACCTTCGTGCCTGTGGATTCTTATGGGATGGTAGACCCGGCTGATGTAGAGGCTGCGATCACAAGCGATACCGTACTTATCTCGATAATGCACGCTAACAACGAGGTGGGTACGGTTCAACCCATTGAAGACATAGCCGAAATCGCGAAAAGCCACGGTGTATTGTTCCACACAGACGCGGTTCAGACCACAGGGCACATTCCTGTAGATGTAAAGAAGCTAGGAGTGGACTTGCTTTCACTTTCAGGACATAAGTTCAAAGGTCCTAAAGGTATAGGCGCACTTTGGGTCCGAAAAGGCGTGAAGATGGAAAAATTTATTGACGGAGGAGGCCAGGAACGGAATAGAAGAGGCGGGACTGAAAACGTTGCAGGGGCAGTGGGACTTGCAGTCGCTCTTGAATTGGCTGAGAAGGAAATGGAAAGCGAGATGACGCGTCTAACAGGATTTCGTGATTACCTAATAAAGGGAATCATGGAGAGTATTCCTAATGTGAGATTGAACGGGCATCCCACAAGGAGGCTGCCGGGAAACGCAAGTTTCTGCTTTGAGTTCATAGAAGGGGAATCAGTGCTTCTTAGCCTTGATAAGGTGGGCATATGCGGGTCCAGCGGGTCCGCGTGCACTTCAGGATCCCTTGAACCGTCCCATGTCCTATTGGCTATGGGGCTTCCTAGCGAGATAGCCCACGGCTCACTCAGATTGTCCCTTGGACACGAGACTACAGCTGAAGAC
>JAKPFY010000211.1 GCA_029551185.1 Bacillota bacterium | reverse complement strand
GTAATCTGGTATTGAGCCATTTCTGATGTCTCCTCTCTAGGATGTTATGGTTGCAACTTCATTCTAACCGAGGGACACAAGAAATGGCTTCTTTTATTTCATGGGGAAACCAATTTTACACAATTATACGGACTCAACTGTAGGATACGCCTGTAAGAGTATGTTATAATATAGCAGTATCATATTCTGTTATATTTCCCATAATCTATAGCAATATGAGGTGTTTACGCATGCCGAAATTCTCCATGGGATTTGGAGGTCAAGCCGTTGAAATCCGGTTGCCTGAAGGAACTCACTGTCTTGCGATGTCGAAACCCACACCAATTGCTGACCCGAAAGACGCGATTCTTAAAGCCATAAGCAGCCCTATAGGATCCCCCGGGCTTTCAGAGATTATCATAGGAAAAGGAAAACCCGCCCGAGACTTAACTGCTGCGGTAGTAATATCTGATAATACTCGGCCGGTACCGTATACCGGGGATTCAGGAATCCTCTCCCCAATAATCGACGCTCTGATTGAATTTGGAGTAAACCCTCGGCATATAACAATCATTGTCGCTACAGGCACCCATAGAGAACTCTCCCAAGATGAACTCGAAGCTATGCTTGATCCTTCCGTGTTCGAAAGATCAATAACGATTGTGTGCCATGATTGCAGGGATGAATCTAATCTCCGGTTCCTAGGTGTCACCTCCCGCGGAACGAAGGTCTTCATCAATAAGTTATATGTTGAATCTGACATAAGAATCCTCACCGGTCTCGTTGAAAGTCACTTCATGGCCGGAGCCTCCGGAGGCAGAAAAGCGGTTTGCCCTGGCCTCATCGGAGAGGATAGCACCTACATATTCCATGGACCGGAGTTTCTTTCATCGCCTTGCTCTTCTGACCTGGTCCTTGACGGAAACCCTTGCCATGAAGAAGCCGTTGAAATCGCGAAGATGGCCGGGGTCGATTTCATTGTCAATGTGACTTTAGATGATGAGTTCAGGCTTACAGGAGTCTACGCCGGGGATCTCGAGGCTGCGCACATTAAAGCTGTAGAGAGAATACGCGAATATGTGACTATATCGTTAGATCAGGCATACGACATTGTCGTGACCCATGCGGGATTTGTCGGAATCAATCACTACCAAGCAGCTAAGGCCGGGGTGGTAGCCATACCGGCCCTGAAGCCCGGGGCAAACCTGATAATGGCTGCCAATAACGTGGACAAGGATCCTGTGGGAAGCGCCTACTATCGCACTCTTATTCACTTGCTGACACTAAACGGCGCGAGGAATTACATGCGCCTTATAACAAGCGAGGACTGGAACTTCATCCCTGAGCAATGGCAGGTGCAAATGTGGTCAAAGGTGTTTGCCAGAATCCCTATGGAAAACTTTACGTATTGCGCGCCGCATATTTCTCAAGAAGATGCAGCGATTCTGCCGGGCGCTGACGGTAACCTGCTCCTTTCTGCCGATCGCCGTTATTCCGGGAATCTTGATGATGTAAAGGACATGGTGGAGCTTGCAGTGGCTGAAGCAGTAAGGAAATATAAAGCGATGGGACGCGAACCTTCTATCGCTTTCCTAAAAGACGGGCCTTACGGTGTCCCTGTTCAGACTGAACCTTAGAGATGGAGGGATAACTGTGCAATATAGGGAATTAGGCAACTCAGGTCTTAGTGTCTCAGCCTTGGGATTCGGTTGCATGAGACTGCCTGTATCAAAGAACGGTGATGCCGGTGTCAATGAAAGCGAAGCTTGCCGCATGATTCGATACGCCATTGATAATGGTGTAAACTACATAGACACAGCGTACAACTATCATGGTCGCCAAGGAGAGATTGCTGTGGGGAAGGCCTTGGCAGACGGATACCGCGAAAAAGTCTTCCTTACTACGAAGTGTCCTGTCTGGCTCTTGGAGTCCCCCCGTGATTTTGACAAGTATTTGTCTGAGCAGTTGGAGAGACTAAGAACTCACTATATAGACTTCTATCTCTTGCACTCCCTGAATAAGGAACTTTGGGATAAAGCGAAAAAGCTAAAGGTCTTAGACTGTATGGATAATGCTCGTACCCGAGGTCTGATTAGGCATATAGGGTTTTCATTCCATGACACTTTTGACGTGTTCCGCGAGATTGTCGATGCATATGAGTGGACACTTACATTGATTCATTTGAACTATGTGGATGATTACTACCAGGCAGGCCTTTCCGGTATGAAGTACGCAGCTTCAAAAGGTCTCGGTGTCGTAATCATGGAACCTCTCCGTGGCGGGAAACTTACAAAGAACGTGCCTCGCGATGTGCAGGCTGTATGGGATCAGGCAAAGGTCAAACGAAGCCCTGCTGAATGGGGGCTCAGATGGGTATGGAATCATCCTGAGGTCTCTTGCGTCCTCAGTGGCATGAGTTCTATGGACCAAGTCATGGAGAACGTCCGTATAGCTAATGATGCCCGGCCAAATTCCCTAACTGATGATGATTTCCATCTCTTTGCTCAAGTAAAATCCATATATAAAGATCGTATCAAGATACCGTGCACTGAATGCAACTACTGTGTCCCCTGCCCTAATAATGTGGCTATTCCCGATGTTTTCTCGCTCTGTAATGACTTCTTCGCATACGGGGCAAAGGATTCATTCCGCGAAAACTATGAGTACCTGAAAAAGGTAAATGCAGACCCTGAAGCTTGCATCGAGTGCAAGAAGTGCGAAGACCTATGCCCTCAACACTTGCCCATTACTCACCACCTCAAGGAGGCGAAAGCGCTTTTCGAAGGAATAAGCAAATGACATAACTATGCATATTGACGATCTTTGGTGATCTGCACTATATCAGTGTTACAATACCGGGCCGGCGCTACGATACCAATACCCTAAAGCATAGAATTGTGCTACTTATAGGAGCGTTAGTAACTCCCTTAAGTCAGTTATTTCGTAGTCGGGTTCCAGTCCCGGCAGGACGGGACTCTTAGCAGGATTGTACCAGCATGTCTTAATTCCGAATCCGATTCCCCCCGCAATATCAGAGCTCAGGGAATCTCCTACCATGAGGACGGTCTCTTTGTTGCTATGTCCCAGAATGCGGAAAGCGTAGTCGAAAATACCGGGATGAGGCTTGCTGTATCCGGCGTCTTCAGAGATAATCACCTGTTCAATGAAAGGCTCAACAGGCGAACCTTTGACCCTGGCCAACTGGACTTCACGGATTCCATTCGTCACTATGGCAAGGCGATATCTATTCGCAAGATGTCGGCAGACTTCTTCAGTTCCATCAAGTAAACAGCTTCCCTTTGAGAGATTGATCAAATACAGCCTACTAAACTCCGCAAGGTCAGTGTCAGACATCTGTCCGTCAAACAGCCTCCTGAACCTCTCAATACGCAGCTGGCATGTGGTGATTTTCCCTTTCTCAAGCTCCCTCGAAAACGTATCCCTTAGAGCATCGTTCTCCGCTCTGTCATAGTCAAATAAGGTTCTGTCAGCGTCAAACAATATGAGTTCCAAGTCCATTTAAAGCTCTTCCTCTCCGATCTCATCAGGGAATACCTAAGCTTAACCACAGTCAGAATCGGCACTTTCAGTATACTATGAATGACCTCGCGACGGCAAAGCAGTCGAGTTTACGACTGAGCCACGCATATTGATACGCCGAATCCCACTTCGCTGGAATAGAAGTTGTATTGGCTGAAGACGCTTGTCCAAGTCTTCTTGCGAAAGCTCGAAAACAAGGAGTTGAGTTAACGTGACTCCTCCTAGTTTTCATCCCCTCGAAAGGCTTCGTAGATTAACCTAATCTAGAAGAACCTACCCATGCGTCAAGAGACAAAATAGTATAAACTTGTACTTACAGGTCTTTTCGAATTGTGTTTCAGAGTTCTCAACTACTCCAAAGATTGTCAGGTAGAAGGTGACCTATTAATGAAAAAGACACTCTTTATTACAGCTATGCTAATGATTCTGGCATGTATTGCTTTAACCGCCTGCAGTGAAGCAGTCACACCCGGCAACAAGGGTGAGTATCAAAAACCAGAGTTGCCTCCGGATTATCAAATAGAGGATGTCGCAGTCGGGGATGTTACCGGTGACGGCATTTGCGATGTAGTGGTTCTCATAGGACAGAAGTATGCGCCTGACTCTTATTATTCAAAAGAGCACCAGATAGTGCTTATTGACTGTGCTTCATTAGGACAAACCACTCTGTCCCTGGGAGAGGACAGCGGCGGATATGAAGGCGAGCTGATTCTTGGGAAGGTGAGCACAACGATAGCACAAGACATCCTGGTAAGCCTTCCGACAGGCGGATCCGGAGGGATCATTAACTACTATCTCATATCCTGCGCTGAAGGGGAACCGACAATCCTAGCAGGACCTGATGTGCTAACTGAAGGCCTACATTTTCAGATTTCACTCATGGATGATTTCATAGTCAAAGTCAAGAATGGCGAGTTGGATAAGGTGTGTCTTCTTGATCTCAAGAAACTTCCATCTTCCGAAGACACGTTGTCAGAAGTCTATAAGGATATCTACTCCCCGTCCGGCAAGCTCCTTGAACCTGAAGAAGGCTTCGTAGATCCTTCGGGAATGATTGAGCTTAGGGATATTGACGGAGACGGAATCTCAGAACTTGTTGGTTATCACAGCATATGGGTTGTGTACCACGCCAATTCCATTGGAATTGCAAGACCTCTGTGGAAATGGATTGATAATGAATTAAAGCTTATATCACTCGACATATCGCTGAGATAGGCCTTGTATGACACTCCAAGAAAAGGCAGGATCAGAGAGTCCTTTTTCGGATCCTCGAAATCCTGCCTTCTAAACTATATCTATGTTACTTGCCGGTAGGCTCCAACTTCGGGACGACCCTAGTAAGCTCACCTTCACTGGCTGCTATCACCACAGCCCCTGCAGCATCCCCGGTCACGTTCATGCAGGTCCTAATCATATCGAGGATCCTGTCTATACCTGCCACAAGCAGTATCCCTTCAAGGGGTAGCCCTACGACTTCCAGCACCATACTGAGCATGATCATTCCTGCGCCGGGCACTCCTGCTGTCCCGATAGAAGCTAAGGTCGCAGCGACAATGATCATCAGGTACTGAGAAAGACCCAGCTTTATGCCGAAAACCCCTGCTATGAACACAGCGCATACACCTTGATAAATAGCGGTCCCGTCCATGTTGATAGTAGCGCCCAATGGTTGGACGAAGCTGGATATTTCTTTGGACACGCCGAGATTTTCCTGGGCACAATGCATTGATATAGGAAGCGTCGCAGAGCTGGAACAAGTGCTGAACGCCACTGCCATAGCCTCGAAGAATCCTCTGAAGAAGTAAGAAGGACGCATTTTTGCCCAAATATATACCGCGCCGGAGTAGACAATAAGAGCATGGAGGATATTGACAAAATATACCACGAATATCACTCGAGCAAGGGGAAGCAACACCTCCGCTCCACTTGTGCCCACTACCCAAGCAATAAGAGCAAATACACCGATAGGCGCGAAGTTCATTATCATGCCGACGATGCTATACATAATCTCAGCAATACTCTCAAAGAAAGCAAAAGCTGGTTTGCCTTTTTCACCAATGAGAGAGATCGCTATTCCGACAAACAGCGCAAATACGATGATCTGCAACATGTTATCTGTAACCATTGCGTTAAGAGCGTTTGTAGGCACAAGGCTCAAGATGACGTCAGCCGCCTTAGGCATGGGTTTGGCTTCGAAAACGCCGACTTGTTTGAAGATGTACCCGCCGGCAGGGTTAAAGATGACAGCAAATATGATTGCAAGGGTAATGGCTATTGCTGTTGTGACTAGGAAGTAAACAATTGTCTTTCCGCCTACCCGGCCCAGCTTTTTTAGGTCACCAATGCTGGACGCCCCTACCACAAGCGAACAGAAAACCAAGGGAACAATGAGCATCTTGATGAGTCTTATGAAGAGGTCTCCTAAGGGCTTCACAACTGCAATGGACGGACCTATGATTAGGCCTACAACAGCGCCTATAGCAAAACCGATGAGAATCTTAACCCATAGTTTCATCTATGATCCACCCTCCTTTCCTTTTAGGATTCGACGTGTATCTACATATGAAGCTCCACCTTTAAGTCGACTCCCATCACCTCCCTCCTCACTCAAAGAGATATCTGGCAGGGTTAACCCCATAGTTAGGTACATTTAGTGCCGGTACTCTTCATCAGAGGATGCTTATTAAGATTATTGCTCTCATGGGTTAGATATGACTGGAGATGTCGGTTTAGACGATCGTAGCGCTCTGAGACGAAGAAGGGATGGTGAGGATTTAAGCAAAAAGCTCACAACTCTTGTCTGAGCCGGAGGGGGGCGGTAAACAGCCTGGCCCGATGACTCCTGTAATCCCATAAAAAACAGCGCCCTCTTGAAACAGGGCGCCCCACAAATGTCGTTATACATTAAGATCCGTCTTGCGTCATAAAGTCTGATGAACCTCACTCACGTAGCCGGAATCTTCACAAGGACCGGCATACGCTCCATCCGAAACTTCCCCCGGTCACCGGCATCACCTATGCAGACCTCTCCCGCATCCAGCCCTTCAACGTGAATCTCCCCGTACTTATTCGCCAGATTAAGCAAGGCGACATAAGCTATATCATCACCGAGCCAGGTGAGTTTCACCGCGCCTTCTACCGGTTCCCCGACTGCAAAAGTCTTGCAGGTTCCCTTGATTTCTTTGGCAAATCCTAACACCTTCTGCATGAAAGACATAAGTCCATAGTCTGCATCTTCCCATTTCACGGGATCCTTCTCAAAGAGATTCGGAGTCCTCCTTAAGCCTATTTCCTGCCCGGCATGGATTAGCGTTGCCCCCGGGAGTAACGCACAGAAGACAGTCCAGTTTAACAGAGAGTCACGGCCCCTGATTACATCAGACGCGCGCGGATTGTCGTGGTTTTCCAGAAATCTGAGCTTGACCGCGCCTTCCGGGTAGAGTGTCTCCTGGATATACAGGTGATTCAGATAGTCAGTAAGTGGACGCCTCCCCTGAAAGTAATCCTTGAGATATTCGAACCCATCATAATCGTAAGTCAAATCAAAGGCCTCGTGGAGCTCAGGATCTCCGTGCACTCGGTAACCCATATCCCGTATGTACTTAACAAATGACTTTTCTATGCTTTCCGCAAGCCAAATAACCTCTTTGTCCTGTCCGAGCTTGTCACGAGCAGCCAGCCAGAAATCCAGCGGAACAAGGGGTGCTACATCACAACGAAATCCGTCCACACCAAAGTCAACCCACATCTTTAGGGTTTCAATTTGATACGTCCAAAGGTCAGTCTGACGGTAATCAAGGTCGTAGACATCCCACCAGTCAGGCACCTTAGTTGTGAAGTTGCCCTCCGAGTCCTGCAAGAACCACTCAGGATGCTCCCTGAGAAGAACGCTGTCCCGCGACGTGTGGTTGTATACCACGTCAATCATTACCTTCATGCCGAGGGAGTGCGCTTTATCTATCAGCATCCGGAAGGTTCGGTCATCGCCCAGTTCCGGGTTAATAGTGCGGTAATCCTGGATAGCATAGGGGCTGCCCATGGTTCCTTTGCGTCCGACAATACCCACAGGGTGAATAGGCATCAGCCACAGAATATCTACATGTAGACTCCTAATCCTTTCGAGATCGCGGTATACGTCCATAAACGTCCCGCTGACAGAATGGTTCCTGGGGAAGACCTCGTAAATGACTGCACTCTTGACCCAGTTCGGAGTATCAATAGCCACCATGGTAGCCTCCTATCCCTCATTATCGCAGGTTACGCTTGGTTCTCGTTCCATGACTCATCTGGATATAATTTCAAGACATACTTCGACTGGA
Source organism: Bacillota bacterium (assembly GCA_029551185.1). Classification (GTDB taxonomy): domain Bacteria; phylum Bacillota; class SHA-98; order UBA4971; family UBA4971; genus UBA4971. The sequence continues at coordinate 312 of JAKPFY010000211.1, read as the reverse complement.
ACCTACTCCATTCCTCCTATCTGTGCTGTCCTATGGGAGGATTGTTTCGTTCCGGTTAAGCGCGTTATACTTCTTCATAACCTGAAGCAGCTGATGGATGTCGATGGCATCACAAGTCCGCTCATCCCGTCCGATAACGGTAGTGGCTTTAAGTATCGAGTTAATAACAGCTTCTTCCGTTGCTTCGACTACTGCCAAAAACAGCGCGGACATTGAATCGTTGGATACTACCTCAGTTTGAAGGGTCAATGGGCCGTTATGCAGAATACGCTCTATAGTGGAGAAGGCTATAAAGAAATCCCCTGAGCCGTT
>JAKPFY010000177.1 GCA_029551185.1 Bacillota bacterium | reverse complement strand
CAAGCTCTTTCAAAGCAGGCAAAAGCAGACTAATTTTTTATGAATTGGTGGCCTAATTTTAGGCCGGTAAGTGGCCTAAATTTTTATTGACATTTACAAGCATAAGATTCGGCTCCGGCGCCAAAGCCCTGGCTATTGCCACACGTTGGCACTCACCGCCTGATAACTCACAAGGTCTCCTGTGAACCACATCCCCGATAAGTCCTACGCGCTTCAAAGCCCGATGTGCCTTGCGTTCAGCCTCATCACGGGTTGCGTTGGCGGCTAACAGGGGAAGAGCCACGTTCTCTAAGGCTGTAAGTCTTTGAATAAGGTTAGAGCGTTGAAAAACAAAACCTATGCGCCTGCGGACATTCAAGAGATCCGAGTAAGACAGGTTCGTTACATCCTCACCTGCCACAATGATCCTTCCGGAGTCAGGATTTATCAGTCGAACAATGCACCTTAGGAGGGTGGATTTACCGCATCCTGAAGGACCTGTGACCACTACCGTATCACCGGGCATAACCTCAAGGTCAATCCCTGACAGGGCCCGGTTTTTTCCATAGGTCTTTGAAAGGCTGCAAACTTTAAGAACCGGGGTTCCGGAGGCCTGCATTTTGAGAGACAGACTTCTTGACACGGGTATCCCCTCCTTTCCGCCTGAACATAGTCTTCGACCTGTTCATAAGGGCCAAAAGGCCCGGCCTTGAGGAAGGCACCACAATTTCACGCATTATCTGTGTGTAAGTCAGACCCATAGCTATCCCGGCGACTATCTCGTCTCTCGGCGCAGGACTGATCTTGTTTGACTGAGTCGCCACGGCAAAGCCTATAAGGGCTCCGACTACTGCGACATGCCCTGGATTAATGTAAGGCAATCTCGCGCCTGTAATTGCAAACTGGAGAGTGAGGATCACTGCGCCGACTACCGCCGAATAGACCGTACCGGAACTTCGCTCAAATTCCCTCATCGCGCTGACAATAGCAGCGTGATCCAGAATCAGGGCAAGAAATGTCATGATAACGGAGACAATCGCAGCAACTGAAGCTTTCGCCTCGCGGAGGACCCTGTATACCTCACTTCTTACCCCGGGTTCCAACAACCCCGCAGGACTCGTGTATACACTGACCTCTTTCCCAAACATCTCTTTCGCCAAGGCTTTCGGCTTATTCGGGTCTGTCTTTTTATCTACGAGAATCAAGAGACTGTCACCTGGGATTACTTCGCCGCCTATATAACGGTCAATTAGACGAATGGATCTCCCTACCTCGTCGTCGCGAAGATCCGGCAACGATGCCTTCACCTGCTGAAGTTCTGCAATTATCGCCTTTGTATCAATTGCCTTGACTGCTTCAAGATTCTTTGCAGCCTCACTGACAGCATCCTCCATGCTTGGAATATCCAAAGCCTGGGCCTGGACAAGTACGCTGTTGGTGGCGTCCATCATGTCAGATATGACTTGGCCTGCCTGACCTGTGGCTAATACTCTTCGAATTCCTGACATTCTTTGTGAAAGGCTTTCAAGGTTTGATTTCCATTCCGCTAACTGAGAATAAACAGGATCTGCGTTTTGCATAAACTCATCAATCGCCTTGGCCCTTTCTAAGGCCTGAATACCCAACAAGTCCAGGAGATATTGGACCATATATAGTTTCTCTTGAAGTTCAGGGGATATTTCACCATAGGATCCAACCTCTTCTTGGAACTCGCCTCCTTTTGACGATAGCATCCGAGCCACTTGTTTTGTCTGAGCTTCAAATGTGTCCAATTGCCTGAGCGCGGATTCCAATGAATCGACAATACCCATGGCATCATTTATCGCCTTTTCTATGGCAGCTGCTTCCCGCCACCCAAGGGTCCCGTCAGGGCTCTTCCCCAGAGACTCCATTGCGCTTTCCAAGGCCCTCTGGACACTTATCAGCCTGCTTACTGTCTCATCGTACATCCCCAGTATGTCCAAGGTGTTTACTGCGGCTTGGTATGCATTGCTTCTGAAATCCTCAAGTTCACAGAGGAGACGAATACTCTCATCCACAGCGTACCCTATCTTCTTGCTCTCACTTATCACAGTCGCGGTCCCGATTAAGTCTTTCGCCTGATTATCGCGATCCACAGAGAACACTTGAAGCCCGGATTCCGGGATTTCTTCCGTATCCCCTTGGGTTACAATACCCCGAGCCCGGCTGCCTTTAACCTCTTCAACGAGGACTGACAAGCCTTCTATTGCATCCTCGCCTGATGCGGTTGAAGCCCTGTCGGGAGATGGTTTGCCGAAAGGCAATAACAGGACAGTATCACCGGTTTTAAGCGGGGTATCGCCTGTAATGGAGATGTCGGCGTATGCAGCGTAATGCCGAAGAAACATTTTCATTTCATCCAGCGTAGCGGAGAGATCAGCCAGATCCGAGTTCCCGCTGCGACGCGTAATATCCCGCGCAAAACTCGCTCCGGCTTCAGAAGTCAACTTCTTTATATAGGCAGCGCCTGAAGCTACCGAGTCTTCCATTTCACGCCCGATAGGAAATCTTACTTCAATTACCCGGTACTTCTCGACTAAGGCGGTCAACGCATCAGATACCTGCCTTATGTCAGCGTCAGGTTCCAACACGATTGCAATCCTGCCCCCGTCGCGAAAGCAAAATCTGACCCCTTTAACTTTTTCAGCTTGATTTAAGAGAAAATAGAAAGCGCCTGGCTCGATCCCGGTCAAAGTGAGCCTGGGTTCGATAATGAATGTCACTCCGCCGGACCCTGGGACTTCGCAGAGAAGTCTTGCAAGGTTCTCAAGCGCACTTCGACTTCGAAGCTTGTCCGGAAGCGCCACGAAAAAATTGCTTTTTCCTAAAACTACAGGGCCTTCTTTCACGTGCGCCCCTTTGAACCCGGATGATATGACTTTTTGAATCTCAGCCTTTGCTGCGTCAGAAGATTCCTCACGCACATGGAGAATAAGGTCGTACTCGCCTAACTCACCCACTACTCCTGTGACTTGTCGGGCAAGGTACGCGTTAACCGCATAGGCCACACCGCTTGCCACAGAGGCACCTATGAGCACCGTAAGGGTTATGACACGAAGGAGGTCCCACGTGAACCCCTCCTTTATTAACTCCCGCACACAGCCGCCTCCTGAATCCTTTATTGAAGATAACCCGGGTGAGTCGCCACAGGCACGAGTATCCTTGATACCATGCCAATTATAGCATAATCCCTGCTAGAGTCGGCCATGCAAATCCTACCTCTGTTGCTTACCTTTGCTTCTTGCCTTGTTTTCCCTATCCTGTCTCTGTTTGATCATTGGTGTCCTCATCGATCTCAAATTCGAAAACGACTTCCTCCTCTGCTTCCATGTAGTCCTTATCTGTCCTGAAGATCAATTTACCGCACTTTATGCTTTCACCGTTCTTGCCTTCAGCTGACACGTTACCCATTAACAGTACGACTTTTTCGCTTTCCCGATATGTAGCCTCATCCGCTTTGGCAAAAGACGAACCTCGTCTTACCTGCACATTACCTTCTGCCGTAAACCCCCTGGTTTTCGTGGAAAGATCCATCTTATCACAAGTAATTACCACCGTATCTTTTTCCAGGGAGCTGTCCTGCCCTTCATTTGCCCTGACTTCTTCCTTGGTAAGGACAACACCGCCTTCTGCGACAACCCTCTTTTCATTTATGTAAGCGGTGAAAACTTCGCCTGTAAGAACCACATCAGGTTGAATAAGCTTCACATTCCCTGACAGATGGGCGGTTTTCCGTTCCTTCACCTCTGCCCGCTCCGCCATGATTTCAACATCTCCGTATGCGATCCTCACACTGCCTTCAAACACTGTGACATCAGTATCCAAATCGACAGTGACCTTATCTTTAGCAGTCACTTGAACCTTCTCTTTAGCTGCCTCAGCACCTAAGACCGAAGGCGCTAACAGAGCAAAAAGCGCAAGTCCCAGAGCTATTCTCACCTTCCGGGATCCTAAGCCTGATATGACACACATTCATCTTCCCCTCGCTTGCTCTTGGTATTACCTGAACAGTCAGTCATCCCCTATTTCTATTTCCATTATCGTCTCTCCGACAGCCTCGAGGATGTTATCGCCCGGCGCGTACTCTGCTCGAAGGCACTTAAGGACGGCATCTTCACCCTGCTTGATAAGGACATTTCCTTCTAAGACGACCTTATCACAGTTCTTGTTCCAAGTGAGGGTATATGCGGACAAGCTATCGCCTGAAGCTGAGTGAAAAACGACGCTCTCCAGGTTGAGACTGTCAGTCTTCATATTGACCTCTGCCCCTTCAGCCGAAAAATACATCCAGGCCCTGTCTTCGTCATAGAAGACACCTTCCTTGATGCCTTCCAACTTAACCCGGTTATTATCATCAGTTGATATTACCTTGTCAGCCTTAAATTCCCAACGCTTCTTGCCTTCGGATCTGCCCACAAAATGGGTGGACTCGGCGGAAATCCCGGCCGTCTCACAAGATGAGGCGCCTTGGATTTGCGAATCAGCCAAGGCGCCTGAATCCTCATAGGACGCGCGTCGTGGGAGCACTGTCATCAATACGAGAAAACAAGCAATACCAAGAATCGCCACTATCACCGGTATAATGAACTTTCTTGACATTGCCTGCACCTCCCTGACCATGGCACTCTTAACTTGCGCCCTTTATCCTGACAGCGGTGAGGTAGCCGGTGTCGCGTTCGGCGACGACCTGCTTGCGGCAGACCTCGTTCGAATTTGGCACATAGGCCTGTCAAATTCTCTACGTCCCTCGCTGCAAGCACCGGCTACCCTTAATCTGCATCTCATCTCTTCACGGCATCATTGCCGCTCAGACAGAGGCCCCTCAAAACAGGGCTTTTTTCCGTTTTCGCGAAAGTATTCATGGATCCTTCTTCGTATTTGTCTTTGCCTCTACTTTCCATTATTATTTCAGTTGGATGCTCCAGGTATAGTATTATCAGATCTCTTCCGCATCCTAATGGCCTTTGGTGTTCTTGTCCAAGGCCTTAAAATCCACTGATGTGAATGACTCATAAATTCCTTTGCTTGTAAACGCTAAAACAAACCCAGGATAGTCTTTCGGGAGTATGGATTTGTAAACAGGAAGCCAGAAAAAACATTTCTCAGAAGGGATGTTGAAATATGAATATGAGGACGGCAAGGCAGTGTTTACGATCTCCCTTTATCACCGCACATTCTGGATGTATGAATACTGCTTCGAATTCCGTAGATTCAATTGCTCAAGGAATAAGATTCGGCGCTGATATTATAGAAATTGATGTGAGTGTGACTTCTGACGGTGTTCCGGTGCTGTTCCATGATTATGCGATTTTCTTCGAAAGCAAAAGCTTCCCAATACGAGAAATCGGGTATAGGGAACTTAAAGAGTATGTTGACGGTCTCATGAGACTGGACGAAGCCTTTGAGATAGGAGATGCAAGGGAGAGGCTTTTTAACTTGGACATTAAGGATCACGAAGCCTACAAGATTATTGCTGATACTGTTATTGCGAGCGATATGGCTGAGAAAGTATTTGTTACCGGATGCGACGCCAAAACCGCCTGTAGAATCAAGACATATGTTCCACAGATTCAAGTGTTGCTAAACGCTGAAATGGAGATTGGAAACATAAAAAACGCAGGGAGCAACTACGATTCCCTTATGTGCGACATTTGCAATAAAGCTGTATCCAATTATTGCTGCGGTATTAATATTGACTATCGACACTGCAAAGATGAACTTGTTTTTGCTGCCCGCAGACGGGGCTTGTTAGTCTTTGTATGGACAATTGACGACGCTAAGGACATGAAGGCGTTTCTGAATTTAGGTGTTGACTCTATCACTACAAATGAAGTTGAGACGTTAAGGAATTTGCTGATTCAAAAGAAGAGCTAGATATCAAGTCTAAGCTCAACACGATTGCAGAAAAAAATAAAGCAAAATAAGGAGGAATTAGGCAAGTCAAGTAGAATGAATTATGCAAAGATAGGTCATCAGACATCCTAATGTCTCTGTTAAAAAAAGGAGCAATGAAAAGGACAATAAACGTAGGAATGCAAGCAAGAACACAACTATGAGTCTTTTGTGCATAAGAAACCTAACCATATTGGTAGAAAGTTGGTAAGCAAGTGCCCAAAAGAGATAGAGCACGTCGCTTTCAATCTGGGTTAGGAGCAGTTCTTAAGTATTTGGCGTTAATACTTATAATTGTGTGGTCATTATTCCCGGTTTACTGGATGCTGAATAATTCGTTTAAAAATCGTGTAGAACAATTCTCAGCTGTGCCTACATTTTTTCCTCACGAGATAACCTTTGAAAACTACAAGGAACTCTTCGACAACCTAGGTTTTGGCAATGTGGTAGCAAATAGCTTTACGGTCTCCTTAACATCTACGGTTATTGCCATAGTTATCGGGTCACTGGCTGCCTATAGCCTATCGAGGTTTAGATTCAAAGGGAAACGCATGCTAATGATATGGATATTGCTCACCAGGATCTTTCCGCCTGTCACTTTTGTGATACCTCTTTACAATATTATGAGAAACGCCGGATTGCTAAATACAAGAACTGCGCTTGTGCTGGCATATATTGTTTTTAACTTGCCCTTTGCAATTTGGATGCTGATAAACTTCTTCAACGAGATCCCTGTCGAAGTGGAAGAGAGCTCAATGGTAGACGGCGCCACTTTATTTCAAACTTTTTCAAGAATTGTATTGCCTTTAGTGCTGCCTGGTTTAGCTGCTACCGCTATTTTTACTTTCATCATGTCATGGAATGAATTCATGTATGCAATGATCTTCATACAATCTCCAAACCTTGCCACTGTTCCTGTGGCCTTGTCAGGCCTTATAACCGAATACTTAGTGCTGTGGGGTCCTATGAGCGCAGGAGGGATACTGTCTGTTATACCGATACTTGCCTTCGTAGTCTTAATGCAAGACTACCTAATTAAAGGTCTCACCCTTGGAGCGGTCAAGGGTTGAAAGAATCATGAAAAAGGAGATGAGTAAATGTTAAGGAAGAAGTTTAGTTTGTCCTTACTCGCTATGGTGGTTTTGATGGCTCTCGCGGTAACAGGGTCCATCCCTGGCCTGGCTGCCGGAAAACCGGGAGAAGTGACCCTAACCCTTGCAGCGAGAGCAGGAGCGATGGGGGATGCCTTGACTGAATCAGCCAAAAGATACGAGGAAATAACAGGCGTAAAAGTCCAGGTTGTGTGTATGCCCTATGCGGAACTCAAAGAGACTGCTGTGCTCGACGTTAGGAACAACGCAGGCGCTTATGACTTAGTCATGCTGGATGACCCGTGGATGCCTGAATTCTCCCAAGGCAAACTCCTGACGAATCTTGATGAGTACTTCAAAGACGGACTCGATGATGATTTCATTGAAAACTGTGTAGCGCTGTGCAGAGATCCGTATGGTAAAGGGTCATTATTTGCTGTTCCTGCAATAGGAAATGTTACGATGTTCTATTACAGGCACGATCTCCTTAAGAAATACAATCTGTCTCCTCCGAAAACATGGGATGATGTTATAAAGATAGCCGAAATCATAACAAGGGATGAACCTGATACATACGGATATGTGGTCAGAGGTCAGAGAGGGAACCCGATAGTCGCTGATTATCTGCCGGTTTTCTGGGCCTACGGCGGGGAAGTGCTGGATGAAAATATGAAGCCTGCTGTAAACAGTGAAGCAGGTGTAAAGGCCATGGAAACCTACTTGAAATTGAAGGAGCTCAGCCCGAAGGGGTGCGAGACTTTTGACAGTGACCAGATTGCCACCGCATTGACGCAAGGCCAAATAGCCATGACCATTGCGTGGCCTTCCTGGGTATCCCAAGTGGATAACCCCCAGAGTTCCAAGGTAGTCGGAAAAATTGAGTTCCTCGCTGTACCGGGCCAGACGAAGGATTCCGCTGCTATGATTGGCAACTGGCTGCTGGGTATTCCGAAGACATCCAGAAATAAGGATCAAGCGGTAGAATTCGCAAAATGGGTGATCAGCCCGGAGGCGCAAAAAGAAATGGCGTTAATGGGCGGAGGGGCGCCTACAAGAAAGAGCCTCTATAACGATCCTGATTTAACCGCAAAATACCGTCACTATCCGGCGCAGCTTTCTGCCCTTGAGCACTCTGTGGCTCGTCCAAGGACCCCTTATTGGAGCCAGATTGAGGATGTATGGGGACTGTATCTGTCTCAGATACTGGTCGGACAGATTGGTATCCGTGAAGGTCTTGACAAGGCCAATAAGGAAATTGAGAAGATACTGAGATAGCCAACGATAACGGCCGGTCTTTCTCTGATTTCCAAAGCAGGGAAAGACCGGCAAAAGGTGATATTATGCGAAAAGCTGAGAAGCTTACTTATCTATTTGTCGTGCCTGCAGTAGTGGTTTTTGCATTATTGACTGTATATCCATTAATATACGCTATAGTCACAAGTTTCTACAAAATAGATTTCATAAGGGCTAAAACCACGTTTTATGGCATTCAAAACTATGTCGGGATCCTCACTGATGAGACCTTTTGGGTTGCAGTGAAAAATACACTATCCTTTGTTGTGTTGGCTGTAGTTTTCGAGACTCTTCTCGGCACAGTATTCGCCCTGTTTTTTAATTCGGGGTTCCGGTTCACGAAACTTTATAGGACGATAGTCCTTGTGCCAATGCTTTTACCGCCTATAACAGTAGCCTTAACATGGAAAATGATGTACGATTACAATTTTGGCATATTTAATTTCCTGTTGAAAACCTTAGGACTATCGCCTGTCGAGTGGTTAAGCTCCACTAATTGGGCATTGCTTTCAGTAGTTTTGACAGACATATGGCAATGGACGCCCTTTGTATTTCTTGTGGTGCTCGCCAGCCTCCAATCGATACCACTGGAGATATATGAGAGCGCGCAAGTGGAAGGCGCAAGTTACGTCGAGACCCTAAGATACATTACATTACCGCTCTTGCGTCCGGCCCTTGCTCTGGCGCTTCTGCTAAGGACCATTGACACTTTTAGGGTCTTTGACAAGATGTACACGTTAACCGGGGGAGGTCCGGGCAATGCCACGGAAACCATAATCTTTTACATTTATCGATACGGTTTTAGGTATTTCCAAACCGGTTATGCAGCAGCAGCTTCAATCATAATGGTCATAATGGTTCTGGTATTCTCAATTCCCTATATAAAGCAAGTAGTCGGAGCAGCGGATTTCGGGCGTAATACTAATTGAACACTAATCAATCGATTCTTCTAAAACAAGACGCCCTCTTCACCGAGGCCCATCTTCACGGTATCGTGAGGAAAAGCCTTGATTCTATACTCCAGCCATACTTGCTTTTGAATGTAATTATAGGAAAGCCTAAGTTCTCTGCAATGCATATCTCGGGTGACTGCCACATCCCCGCGAAGAACGCTCGGCGCCTTGGACTTTGAAGCGCCTCCGTATACGAGTCGCCATTCCAGCCCCCATGCATCAGACACTCGGAGAGCAACTTGACTTTCCACCCTATCCAAGGCTTCCCGGGAGAAATCATACCTTGCCCCAAGTTTGATAAGGCATCTTTCTGATGCAGCTATTTCCAGCTTCCCAATGGCGTCCTGCATGGAGCTGGATTCAGGATCATAGGCAGCGGAGGCTTCCACTGCCCAGACTTTCCCCAATGACAGTCTGGCTTTCCCTGAGACGCTCCGATAAGTGTTTGTATAAAAATCATACCCGCAGTCAATTGATGCAGCGAAGATGCCCTTAGAGAGACTCAATCTCCCGGTCAAGAGCCCTTTTCTGTCTTTCTTGTCAAAGGCGAAGGGAGTTTCTCCGAATATGCCGCAATAGTCATATCTTGCGGAAACAATAGCTGCATTATCAAAGGCACGTGTCTCTAACCCTAATACTCCTTGAAGCACATACCTCTTATCGCCTGTAGTATAGTTGTCAAAGCTTGCGCCTGCGGATAGAGTCATCTTTGATGTGTTCCCAAGACGATATGTCTGTTCCAACCCGCAAATCCCAATATGGACCCGAGATGCTCGAGTGATAGGATCGTCATACCAAAAGGAGGTCTTCTCCGCGTACCGGCCGTAGGCTACAGTCCATTGGAGTCTTAACGGAAACTTGCCCAATGCAAACGGGCAACTTTCAACGACTATCTCCGGCGCACGTCCTATAGCTTCATAAGGGAGTGGGTCCACTTCACCTTCTTCTTCCTTCTCCCGCCTTTCTCGAGGTTTCACATACTGCTCAGCCACTGCGCGGGCAGATGCGGCTTTGAAATCCTTTGCCGCTTCAAGCCGGTAATTGAAGTATCTATCATCCTTCCAAGGCCCGTCTTGGACTTGGCGCTCAAAGAACCTAAAATCCCCTGAAAGAGACAACCCTTCCGGGGCTTTCCATCTCCCTGTCAATGTCACACGTGTCTCATCAGATGTTGACACCCCTTGCATCCAGGCTTTGTCCACAACGAGATCCGCGGATTTCCTGTCGTCCTTGTACTTAACCTTCGCCGTGCCGGAAATCTGCGTGTTGAAAACACCTGCAAGAGACAGGTTATCAGAATACTTGACGTCAAGAGAGCATGTAGCATAGGAACCTAACGATAATTCATGGCTAAGCTCCAGTTTGGAATCGATATGGCTTGTGGTTCTGTTCATCAACTCATATATGGACAGAAAACCGGTCCCTAAGTTTCCGTAATCATAAACATGCTTTACACCTAAACCCAGTCCTAACCTGCTGAAATAGTCCAAATACAGAAAACCGCGGAATGAAGGATTTCTGTAGTAATTGTAGGCGGTCTTTATGAACCAGCCTTCTTGAACACCATATCCTACCTGCGGCATATCGAATCTGTTCTCTTCTCTGAGGGGAATGACGAGGTGAGGCCAATGAAGGATACACAGTTTACCTTCCCAGTATGACAACTGCCAAAGCTCCATCCTGTCGCCTATATGGATTTCTATTTTCCCGGCCTCAATCCGGTAATGAGGAGTCTCCAGGTCACACGTGGTGAAACTTCCGCCTTCTATCCGTATCCTGCCGGGTTCAGCCTGGAATTCGGCGCCGGTCACATACATAGGGCCTTCCATGCGATCGCTTTGTAGAGTCACATTCCCGGATCTGAAAACTCCACACTTCGATGTCAAATCGTAAGTGAGATTTTTGCCTCTTGCCACATCCTCCCCGTCATGAAACTCAACGTTTCCTGAAGCTGCAAGCTCGCCGGACACTGCTTCTATCTCCAGAAGATCACAGCAAATCATGATATCCTTGTACTTGAGGACTACATTACCTTCGGCGCGGGCAACTTGCGTCTCCAAATCAACGCTTAAGGTATCACCTGTAAGCTGTACAGTGCAGGTTGAACCTGCAGCGCAACGATTAGGCAAGAGAAAGACAGAACATGGAAGAATAAAAGCTATAACAACCAATACCAATACAGTCGTGCGCCTACCTGACACCTTCTTACCCATGTCTACAGCCTTCCGCCTCTTGGCGCTTGTTCGCTACGGACAATGAGCGCAACGCCAACCACAGCGAATATAATATTTCCCGTCCATGCTGCCACAAACGGAGGTAAGACATTAGAAACCCCCAAAGAACGCAGGATTGAAGAAAGGGCATAGTAGAGAAGAGAGATACACCCCCCCAGTGCTATGCCGGCAGACCTTCCGGTCTTGGGACTTACGGTGCCGATAGCAATAGGAGCGCCGGTTAAGACGAATATGAACGCAGCAAAAGGCAGAGCCAGTTTTAATTGGTAATCTACTATGAGCGCTGATACGTCAACACCGCCTGTCCGGAACAAATCAATATACGATTTCAACTCTCGTCTACTCATCTCAGCCGGAGTCTTTTGCCCGCTGAAGAAGGGTTCAGATTCCTGATCCATACGTAGACTCATTTCCTTGAACTTGGCTTCGTAAACCACATAACCTTCGGCATCCAAGTCGTGCACTACTCCGTCAGAGAGAGTCCATACGACCCCTTTCGCGCTCCCGCTCTTGGCAGTGATGATCCTGGGAGGCCCCTCCTTTTGCGCCTCATAAACTAAGACATCACGTAATTCCTGTGAAGATTGGTCGACCTTCCGAATGTAGAAGAATCTGTCCCCGGTAGCTCTGAAAAACACGTTTTCCTCCGCAGTCGGGATGGCCTCCTCCAGAATAATCCTCCTGATTATGTTCTCAAACTCATGGTTGGCCCAGGGAACTACGCGCTCGTTGAAAGCAAAGGAGGCAACACTTGCCACAAGGCCCAGGACAAGAAGAGGCATGACAAGCCTTAAAGCCCTGACTCCACCTGTGCGGAGAGCAGCAAGTTCACTGTCCTTCCCCAAACGCATGAGAGACAAGAGAGCACCGCAAAGCGTAGATACAGGGATAGACTGAGCTATAGCATCAGGAAGCTTATAGAGAAGCAACCTGGCAACTGTGCCTGTGGCGATTTTCTTTACAATAATCAACTCAGCGAGCCAAAACAGTTGGCTCGCGAGGATTATCAATATAAATCCGCCTATGCATCCAAGAAAAGGCGTAACAAACTCTTTTGATATGTATCGGTCGATAATCTTCAGAACTTAACCGTCACTCCTATCTGATGAGTGCCGCCGAGACCGGAGTGTCCGGGAACTGTAGCAACGTCCAGATAAGCGTAATCTATGGCATATCTCCCTCGGTGTAATCCAATTCCGCAAGTTACAGCTCCCTCGCCCGGCCTAATCCCATAATAACCGAATCTTGCAGCTAAATGCGGAGTAAGCCACCGCTCAAGCCCGAATCTGGGACACAGTCCGCTGCCCTGATAGGTTCCGGACGCCAAAAGCTGCAGGCCTAGATCGTATATGTCAAAGGCAATCAACGTGTAAGGGTCAGGCCTGTATCCGATTCCCGGACGGATATTGATCCGTCTTACCTCGCTGCTTCCGTCATTCCACTCTAAATTCGATAACCCTGCATCCTGAAGCAAGCAACCAATTGAGAGCTTAGTATTTACCCGGTATAGGATCCCTAAGTCTAATCCCCAACGGGATCCTAACACCAAATCTTCGTCTTTGGCGCGCATGGAATAAGTTTCGAACCTGAGATTTGCGCCAATGGAAAGCCTGTCTGCAACCGGTGTAGCGATGGAGCCAGTGAACCAGGTTCCGGCCTGATAACCACCGCTATCCGAAGGCCTGCCCAGATGTTCCCGGATCAGGCTGAAGCCGAAAGCAATGTCGCCGTATCCGGGGGAAACATATGCCAGGAAGTCATCGTAGTTGTACGTATCCCTGTTGTTCAGGGTTGAGGTAACATGAAGGCTTGACTGCTCCAGCATGGCTATGCCTGCAGGATTCCAATACACAGCGCTCATGTCATCAGCGATCCCGACAAATGTGCCCCCCATTGCCATTTGCCTCGCGCCTACACAAGCTGACGCGGACCCCTCCACAAAAGAGACAAGCACGATTACTGTAATAGCGATTAGTAAGCACAGACCGTACTTGCCAGGTCTTGCCATATTATTCTCCCCTCTCCCCGCATAGTATTTTCGCTGTATCCCGCCTAAATCCCTTCTCAAATGCCAGAGGGGAAAAAGTATCCAAAAAAGAAGCAAGCCCTTGACCGAACAGCCAAGGGCGAATATCAATCACTCCGGGAAAGAATAATTGAGCCTTGCTTAGAACTTCGTTGTGAAGGATACCCCTGCTGACAAATGACCGGTGTCTAATAACCCTATACTCAGACTGAGGCCCTTGGCAAAGTCGAACCTGGCGCCGATATTGAATTCGCCTCCGACGTATTCGCCAATCACAGTAGTAGTAGGCGCCTGGGGCCCTGTACCGCTGGAGATAGTCACCGGATTAAGGACATGATCAAACCCTACGAATATCCCGTTGAACCTACCTGTTCCGAACCCTATGTGAGCTCTGGGGCCGGATGTCATAAGACGTTTGCTGGCAGCTACATAAAGAGCCTGGCCTTCGAGGCCTATGGAAACCGCAGGCGCATTCGACGTTTCGCCCAGAAGCCTTAGCTTCGCCATGGGGTATACTGTGGCGCCATCCCAGAACCCTTTTGAACCCAGCCCTATCTCCAAATTTGGTATGATTCCCGCGCCTATGTACACACAATTGCCAAGGCCAAGTCGACTGTATCCTATAACAAAGCTACCCTGTCCTAGCGTGTCAGCAGACGGCGCAAGCAAAAGCCCGGTCTTGCCGGACTGGGATGTGGCTGCAAAGCTAACCTGAGACACACTGATGAGCAGCGCTAATACTATACCTACAGTAGCCACAAAGTTTGATCTGGTTTTCCTTCTTGCCATAGAATAATCCCCCTTTAACAACACTTATGGAAGGACTATTCTTCACGAACCACCTGTTTTCCTACTTTAACCTTACCATGATTCAATTACATATTCATCCAAAAACCGCCTGCATGTGACGAAACGTCCGGCGTTACCCTATAGCTTTACTTAAAAAACCTTAGTCGCGAAGAGATTTGATTCATGTTATCCGGAACGTTCCATCTCGTTGAGTCTTCTTTCCAGCTCCCGCAATTTCTCCAAAACATCAGGCAGTTTACGGGATGCTGCTTCTATCTTCAGTTGCTCTTTGTGGGGACGAGCCGGTCTGCCTGACACAAAGGAACCGGGAGGCAGATTTGTGAATACTTCGGCCCCGCCTGCCACCAGACTGCCCGGCCCAATCGTAACATGATCACTTATACCCACCTGGCCTGCAAGAATACTCCCTTCCCCGATCTCGCTGGATCCGCCTATCCCGGTCTGTGCCACTATAATGCAGCGGTCCCCGATTCTCACATTGTGCCCTATTTGGACCAAGTTGTCTATCTTAGTGCCTTTGCCGATAATTGTAGCGCCCATGGTGGCCCTGTCGATACATGTGTTTGCGCCGATCTCAACATCGTCCTCGACTATAACAGTCCCTGTCTGCGGGATTTTGTGATGTTCATTTTCATAGGTCACAAAACCGAATCCGCAAGCTCCGATTATCGCACCTCCGTGGATAATAACGTCTCTCCCAATGGATACGCGCTCTCGTATCACGGCATTGGGATAGATAACGGTTCCATCGCCAATCTTCACATCTTCACCGATATAAACACCGGGATACAGGATAACCCCTTCCCCCAGAACTACGCGGGCTTCAATCACTACCTTGGGGCCTATTCGAACTCCCTTGCCTATTATCGCGCTTTCAGCGACAACGCTCTCTTTGTGAATCCCCTCAGGGGGACGAGGGATATCAGGCGCGAATATCTCAAGTGTTTTTGCAAAAGCAAATCGTGGATTCTCTACGAGTATACCCGGTTTCGTCTTAAGATCCTCTCCATGTTTCGCAATAACAGCGCCTGCACGACCCTGTGTGGCAACTTCAAGAATCTTAGCGCTTTCCGCAAAAGTAATATCACCGGGGCCTGCGTTTTCCACAGCAGCCGCCCCCATAATACAAAGTCGGGGGTCTCCCACTGGAACACCCCCTACAATCCTTGCTAATTCCTCCAATGTTAACTCTTTGCTCATCTTTATGCACTCTCACTCACAATTTCGAATAATCCGGATGACAGCAGGAGTCATGTCAACATCCCAAGACTCAGTCTCTCTATGTTCAGAATCATACTCGACTATTTCTATCAAGATACCCGTATCATCCCTAAGATCTGACACTGCACGGTATATATCGTTCTTGATACTGTCTTCGACCTGCTCCCGACTTGTCGTGAGTTCACGTAGCTCGTCAGTGAATTGAGCTTCTCTATCCTTGAACTCCTTGGATATCTCAGCATGCCTCGCCGAAAGCTCAATCCGCCCTCGTCTGGAGGCCTCTTCCTGCCAGATCTTGAGATCGTCGGGGTCTAAAGGCCTCCCGTCAGAAAACAAGCCTTCCATTTCTTTCTCCAGTCTCTCTCGTTCCTTTCTGAGCTCAGAAGATATCCAATTGGCTTGTTCGTCAATATACCTTGCAAGTTCGGCTTCAGTCGAAGCTGTTTCCCGAGCTTCATACAACGCATAACTATCATCCAAGGCTTTCCGTTTAGCTACAAGTTTCTCCTCAATGTTATCATTGAGTTGCCGAAGCTTCTCTTCAAGCTCCTCTCGCTCGGCATTTGATAATTCCAGAAGTTCCAATTTCAGCTGGGTGTTAATAATCGTAAGATAGCTCTCCTTAACTACTCTGTCTTTAAATTCGTCGAATTCGTTGTTGAGACGGGCTTCCTCTGCATAAAGCCTGTCTTCCAGGTTTGACTGAAGCTCGATTCCCTTTGCCTTAATACGCGCATCCGATTCTTCTATGAGAGACGCTTCCGCCAAGACAAGCCCGGACTCTAATGCACCGGCATGCTCAGGCAATTTGAAACCTTCATAAGAACTCATTTGAACTTTCTCATCTAGGACCTGTTCGGACGCATCAAGACATTTCAGCACGTCCTCTTCGGTAATCCCTGATGCATCCACATAACTCCGCCACCGACTTTTCATTGTCTCTATGTCCCGATCGATGCGGATTACTTCCATCCACAACGGATGTTTCTTCATTGCTTGATTTAACAAGACAAACCCTGTCTTTATGTTGTCTGAAATGTCAGGCGTTAAGGTTACGGACTCATGTTCCGAGGATAATAAGCCGTCAGCCGTACCAACATCAACATGTATAGAATCCGGAGGCACTGAAATGACTGACCCTGTCTCTCCGTAAGAATCTTTATTGCTTCTTTCTTCATCTATTGAAACTAATGGAAAAAATACTGACACATCAGACAAAGAGAGAGAACTCAATTCATCCGCTTGGAAATCCTCAAAGACCCATGGAGAAAGAGTCGGGGCCCCTCTGTCAATGATGAGGGGCCTCAGAGGTTTAAGCTGATTTTGAAAATCAACAAGGTTCGGGCTCCCATGAAGGACACAGGTATCACTCTTAAGTGAAACCTCCTGTGTTAACGGGAGCTTGACTGCTATAACAGCCAGGACTCCAACAAGTCCAATTATCGCAGAGTAAACTAACCGCTTCATCAGTATCCCGCCAAAGCCTGGCATTTTAAACTAGCCTGGGCGACCTGCCTGTTATTTCACCCCGAGCTTCTTCAAGACAGGATCTGTAAGATCCTTGCCTCCTGTGACAACAATAGGTATGGATATCGGAATAGGTTGCGTGCCAACAATGCTTGCGCTCTTGTCACGGACAGGCACAAGCGCTTCGAACTCCACTCGCTGGCTGAGAACAACGGAGCAACCTTCACTCTTCGCAACATCTTCAATAGCCTTTTGAATTTTGTCCTGGAAAGGCTGGTTCAACTCTATCTGCTTTTCAGTTAATTTCTTTTCGAGATCAAGCAGTTTTGCCCGCTTGCTCTGTTCATCAAGCCCTTCCGCTTGAGACTCGTATTCCTTCTGAAGCTTCTGGGCAAATGCTTCATAATCCTTTTGCGCTTTTGTATATTCAGGCGAACCTTCCACTTCTGCAATTATCTTTGATGAATATACGAATCCAACCGGGCCCGCTCCGTTTGCAGCTCTAAGGCCTTTGTCTCCGACAAGGCTTACGACAACTGCCACAGCGGCGATAACGACTACCAGTAAACCTAGGAGTCTTGTTTGGGACTTTGACATTCCTGCACTTCCTTTCACCAACGCTGACGCTTTGACTAAGACCGGAAAGGAGCGTGTCCCTTCCAATCCGCCTATTAATTAATAATATCACATAGCCGCCGGAACTTTCCACGGCATCAATACTTACTTCGATTGTTTCTTTCAGGGTTGCTTAGAACATTTGGCCAAAACTGAGGTATGCTTGGCCTCCTTGCTTTCCTATCCCATAGTCGATTCGAAGCATCCCTATAGGGGTCTCAACTCTGACTCCAAGGCCTGCGCCTGTTGAGAAGCCTCCTACATTAATCTCCTCGTCTTTCAGCCATATGCCGCCTGTATCCACGAACACTACTCCCTGAACGCCCTTTAGTATCCGGAACCTGTATTCCGCGTTAGCCAGCAGCATACTGTCACCGTAAAACTCGCCGTAGTTGTAGCCGCGGAGTGTTTCAGCGCCGCCGATACGGTACTGCTCATGAAGGGGAAGGACTCCGGTGGATGCCCCCCCAGACAGCCTCACTGCAAGCACTTGATTAGGCCTAACCTCCCGATACGCGCTGCCTTCTCCTTGGTACTTGGAAAACGTATAGCTGCCACCGAGAAGCCCGCCTGCAGTTTCTGCCGAAGCCCGCCAATAGAACCCTTTAGTCGGATTCATATAGTGATCCCGCGTGTCACCGGTAAGGGACAATGTAAGGCTCCTTGTGTCCCCACTGGGGTTCTTCCCAGGCAGCCATGCCCACTCCGCTTTCTCTGTCTTGGCTTTACCTTCCTGAGGCAACGGAACAAGTTCTGTCCCGTCAATTCTGAGGGACAAAGACAGCCTCATGTTTTGCTTAAGAGGCCTCCCTATAGATGCGTTTCCGCCCCTTCTGAGCTCATCATATCTGATTTCACAAGGAGAATCCCCTGCCCCGTTCCATTGGAACCTACTCTCATCCCACTTCCTGGTCACTGCTTGAGTGCGGTTATAAAGGTTAATACCGAAGGAGGTCTGCTTCGCGTCAATCCATGGGTCGTAGAAACCCAAAGAATAAGAACTGCGGCCCTTTCCAAATTGCCAGTTGACGTTTACAGTCTGAAGTCTCCCAAGGAAGTTGGATTCAGAGACCTCGATATACCCAATAAGTTTCTCAGTGCTGCTGTATCCTGCACCTATACCGGCACTACCTGTCCTGGCTTCTTTCAGCACGTACGTGACTATGTAAGCATCTTCTGTTTCCGCCATGTCCAGCTTTATGTCAATGCTCTCGAAAATCCCGAGATTCCCGAGTTTTCGTTGATCCTCACGGAGCTTGTTGACGTTTAGCAATTCACCGGGCTCAACCGTTATGTACCTTTGTATTACATGGTTTTTTGTCTTCTTGTTTCCCTCTATCCGTACATCAGCTACACGAAGCTCCACGAGTTCTATTGTGATATCTCCCTGTTCTGAGATGTTTACGTCTTTGATTTTAGCAGAGTAACCTTCGTTATAGTAGTACTTGAGAATTCGCTCGAGATCCCCGTTCAGCTTTTTCAAGTTGAGAATCTCCTCCGGCCGTACGCTCATCAAAAGATCGAGCTTGTCCCGGCTGACTGCCTCGTTACCCTTGAAATCAACAGACGCGATCATCGGATTTTCCACAACCTCATATACAAGTTTTATCCCTCCTAAGTGGGGATAAAACCTTGCTGCTACATTAAAAAACAACCCGATATCGCTAATGGCTTCAAGGTCGACTCTTACCGCATCCTCTGTCAGCAGGTCTCCAGGTTTCACCTTGACAACTTCCAAGACTGTTTCTTGAGAAACAGTCTTGAGCCCTTCGACCTCAACTGCGATTATTTTCTCGCCTGTGGGCACTTGCGCCAAGACACAGGGAGACAATAAACCTGCAAGAGCTATGGTCAAGACTGCAACCAACGCTGCTGTTGCAATAGATCCCTCACGAATGTTCTTGGCGAATCTTCGCGGTTGCCCGGATAATGAATTCACATTTGTCCCTCCTATTCGACACACGCAGATATTCACTTATTATAACTCTAACATTTCTTCAGAAATCATGTCCCAACTGAACCTCTCAGCAACATAGGTATCATCTTCTACCCGCCTTACGTAAATCCTTCCCATCTATCTATCCAAATATTGATGGTATCAGCAATGAGTCCCAGAGCTTCCAGGCAAGTTGTTATAGATCTTCAGCCATTCTTAACCTCATGAGTCCTATTTCGGGCTGTCAGCAACTGCAGCACAAGTTAACGGGGATGTACTTAGAATCTTAGTCGGGCTTCAACACTGAAGATCTTCTCTCCCCTTTCATCGAACCGCCCTGTAAACACTACACCGGGACGGTAGAAGTAATCAAACTTCAAAACCCCGTAAGAGTCAGGACCCAAAACTTTTTCGTAACTGAGATATAAGTTGTCTATTAGATATTTGCCGACTCTGAGAGTCAGTTCACTTGACATACCTCTCTCAATTCTAAACTCGTCTAAAGCCAGAAGAGCTTCGAAGGCTCTCCCGATTCCCCCTGACACCTGGAGACGGAGCTCTTGCTCAAAAATCCTGGCTAATTCCTCCTTGATGGCACCTTCAACATCGCCTGCAAGTATCTTGGTCAAAGCGCCGGGGTAATTCAGCAATGCCAGAACCTCATCATGGGTCATAGGCGGACTTGACGATAACTCCAAAGTTAGATTATCAGGCAAGGTCCCGTGCAGTCCGATGAATATTCTTACCTCACCTGAAGTTGTTTCCGCTTCAAGCTCGATTGCAGGCATAATACCGAGTTTCTCAGTGAATTCAACGACAGCCCGCCGTATGGTAAACTCATTCCCGAAGTATGCGAACCAACCCCTCCGGGCTTCCATTCTGCCTGACGCTTTTGGCTCCTTGAGAGTACCACTGAGTTTTACAGACCCGGATGCGGGAACATCCATGATCTTCGTTCGCACCCTGAGGTCTCCCTCAGTAGCCACAGTCAGAGCCAAATCCGCGTCAAACAGAGGGGCCCCTGCAAAGGACCATGTATCCGGTGAGACTATCGCCTTGGCGAGACTGATTCTGCCGGAGACTAACGGATGGCTGACAGGGCCGTATAATTTGATATCCGAATTGACTATACTCCGGAAAATACCTGTATTCACCATGGCCCCTTGCGATGTTAACGTTAAGTCAAGTCTCGGTCCTCCCTGCTCTTGGAACGTGACAAAGCCTGATGCTTTGACCTCGCCGTCCCCAAGCCGGCATGAAAGCCTCTCAATGCTCGCTTGAGTCCCTTCGAAGTTAACCTTAGCATCAATGTTTCTAAACACGTCAATAATAGGTGAAAGTTTTACAGTCCCGTCATTCACTTGGGCAAAGCCATACAGCCTTGGAGCTGCAACTCGCCCGGCAACATGAAGGTCTATGTCAGTTTCACCTTCTGCCCACTCAATTCCGTGGTAGAACATGGAGATAAATTCAAGCTTCGCATTGGTCATCTGCAAGCTCACGTCGAGTTCTTCCCTTGATGGGTAGGCTGTTATCCCTATTGCCTCAAGACTCTCTTTCGGGATAGGAACCTTGCCGTGCAAGGTGGCCTTGTGCCGTCCTTGAAGAATCTCACCGTCTTCAATAGTAAGCACCCCACCGCTAAAGGCCATTCTAGCGGCTAAGAGGTCGAAGGCAACTTTCTCCACACTGCCGTCGGCAATTCTAAGAGATAGGACAGCGGAAGGATTCGCGAGTTCTCCTTCGACTTTCATGGCAAGATCCACATTCCCTTTGAATGAGTATTTCCATCCCATTACAGCAGAAAGAGCACTGATATCAAAACACCTGGCTGAACCTGTGAGAGAAATTGGCCCAACTAATCCTAAACTACCGTCTGCCTCGAAGTAACCGCCGCCTTCCTGAAACAGCTGTAAGATTCGCAAATTGACGCGATCTTCTGCGATTCCTACATCCAGTGACGCACTTTCAAGAGGAATACCTCTTGCAACCAGACGACCGGTATTAAGTTTGAGATCTATTGCAGGCTGAGACAGATTTCCACGAACATCGGCCTTACCGCTGATTCTGCCCTCCACAGGGTCATTCTTTCCCGGGCGCAAAATAGCAAGAACAGTCTTTACATCCAGGTCTTTAGCGGTAACCGTAAGATTCAAAGGGTTGCCTTTGCCAAGTCCTATGCTTCCTACAGCTTGCGCTGTACCGCTTCCGTCATGGATTATTCCGCGTCTTACTTGCACCTCCCCGTTATCCCACTTCAGGTCGCAACTGACATCAGGAAAAAGCGCATCCATAACGGAAACATCCCTCGCCACAACCAACCCTTCCACATGAGGTTCGCTGAGCTCCCCCGCTACCTTGCCGTCAAAATCGACGATCCCTCCGCGTATGGGATTATCCGGCATGTCTATGGGAAGCTGAGACAAATCGAAGTCCCGTATGCTGACAGCAAGGTCGAGCTTGCCTTCACGCGTCACAATACCGGATGAGTTAATCTTTAGCGTTCCTGCTGTGGCGCTTAGGTCTTTTATGTTAATAGTATCTGCGGCATATGCAAAACCTGTGGTGACATAATCCAGCTTTATACCGAATACCTCTCCGGATAAGAGCCTGACTTCCCCTTCCGCCTCCGGGTTTTTCACCGTTCCTCTGACCGCGCCCTTCCCGGAAATCCGGCCGTTTACAGGCATTTCGTCGATCCCTATAGCTGACGCTAATTCGCGGATAGGCATTCCACTGATATTCGCTGATAGATCCAGACCAGGATCTTCCCTGCTTAAGTCTATTGCGCCGTTAATCTGACATGCTGCGTCTTCCTGAGTGACTAAAATATTTGAGAGATGAATCGCGTTATTCCCAAAGCTAACCCTTCCTGCTGCAGAGTCCAGCTGAATCCCGTAAATCATGGGACTTCTAATTTCAGCGAGCCCGTCTACGGAAATCTCCTTGCCTTTGCCGAAGACAGCCCCTGCGAAATTCGCGATCCCGGAGATTTCTCCATATCCCAATGATTCACCCAGCTTTTTGAGGTCAACTGCAGTCATGCCCACCTGCGCTTTGAAATCGCCGTTCTCGTGAACCACGCCTTGTGCGGTAAGACAGCAGTTAGGGCCTTCCGAAGTCAGCTTGTCGATTACTATTCGGCCATTCTCCGCTCTAAACTCCGCTTTTGTGTTATTAAACGAATAGCCTTGGACACTGCCTGCTGTTACGGCGCATGACCCTAAAATCCTGTAAGCACCCTTTTCTACCTCAAGCATGACCTCAGCGTCGAGAATCCCGGATGTCACAATCTTCTCTGATGTAACGTATGAAGCTGCTTCTTCCGCTGAGATCCCTTTAATATCAAGGGAAAGTCGTGTCCATGGATTTCGATCCGGCTCATCTTCCCCCTTCTTAAGCAGAGCAACTCCGCCGGCATTAATCTCTCCGCCCATAGTCAAGACTCGGATATCAGTAAGGGTTATTGCATTGTTACCATAGCGAAACTTCCCTTTAACCTCACTCGCTTTAAGTGATTTTCCTCCGACTTCCCCGGAAAGGTTCGCCAGAGCAAAGTCCCCGTCTGTCCACAGCTCATCAAGGGATCCGGCAAGATTCAGAGTCACTTTGCCACGTCCTTCGATATCGCCTTGAATATCAGGTGCAAATACTTCTTTTATGCGACTCAATTGGATATCGGCGAAGGACGCGGTAATATCAAAAATAGGATCGGAAAGGCCGGTGATGGTTCCCTTAACCAGGACAGGCGAGTCCGCAAAGACCATTCGGAGATTCTCTGTGCTTATGCTATTCCCGGAGAGCCTGACCCTGCCTTCTATATTCTTCGCAGGCAGTTTCATAATAGCATGCTCTGCCTGCACACCGGACAATACCACCTCTCCGGCCAATTCCAGATTCGGATAAAACCCTCGAACCCCGACATCCAGCATAGCAGAGCCTGACACACTAAGAGGCTTGCCCGCCACAACGATCTCCCCTAAGTCTTCCAGGGCCAGATCCTTGCTTTTGAGATTGATGTCTATCTCCGGCCTCTTCCCGAAATTCACGAAACCTGCCGCCTCGAACCTCGACTTCCCGAAGTTTCCTGTCACTCCCTTAATGTCCAGGGATTCTGTGTCAAAATCCACCTCCGCAACAAGATTATCAAGTCCTGCGCCGATGGAATCAAGATTCAGTATTCCTTTCGTTACCATGACTTTTCCGCTGAAGGACAAATCGTCCCCTTCAGCTTTCTTGAATGTCAATTGAGCCTTACCGTTTCCGCCGATCTCTTTGATTCCCGGATAGACCTGGCCTGCTGCAAAAGACACATTTGATACAGTGGCTGTACCTTCAAATGATACAAGGCCCGGAGGGTTGCCGGCAAAATGAATCGTGCTCTCGGCCTTGCCTGCAATACTATTGAAGCCGGCTGAAACATTGGATGCTCTGAACGAAGCGTCACTTACCGTAAGCGTTCCGTTATAGGTGGGAGCTATGCCAAAACCACCGGCGAGCGCTACTTCCAAGCGAGCAAAGCCTTCGATGGATTCGACTCCTTCCGCGATTTTCCCTACTTTCAGCGTCCCCCCTGAGATTACTGCATTTCCGTGAAAAGAACCCTGGGCCTTTCCGTCGCCTTGAAATCTCAGGCCCAGAGAAATATCGCCGTCCATGTGATCGAAGCCTTCAATCAGGCCCTTAAGCAGGACCCTGCCAGATGTAAGATTAGCAGACCCCTCATACATAACCCCATCGTCGCAACTTCTGAAAGAAACCTCAGAAGTCACGTTGCCTCCCAGGCTTTCAAGCCCTGGATAGATTTGCTCTGTACGAATCCTCCCTGAATGTATCTTAGCTTTTCCTTCATAGGCGAGGCTTTTGTCATCTGAATAAGAGAATCTTAAGTCAACATCAGCCAGGCCCTTGGCTTCAACCAAGCCAGGCAACGCTTCGTCTGCCACAAACGTAGCGTTCTTCACGGCACCCTTCCCGGAATATGCGGTAAGTCTTGCCCCATGGGTCAAGAAACGAATCTCGCCTAATGCTTCACCCTTTGCAGACTTAATAAAACCCTCGATCTCCCCTACCTCGAGATCACACTTGGCAGTAGATATGACCCCGTCTATAACCGGTTCTTCTAAGTATCTCCCTTGGAAATTCACAGTGCCCTTAACCGGACCTTCCAGTCTTCGGATACCCCCTTCAATTTCTGTGGCAAGAAGGTCCCCCCTCTTCAGGCGCCCTACGCCTTCATACTGCAGAATGTCGTCTCCTCCGCCTCGGAAGCTCACATCTATAGCGCCTTCACCGGAAAACCGCTTTATCCCGACAGGCGCGTCAGATACGTCTATGATAGCGTGAGTTAAGCTTAAATCTCCGCTATATGCGAATGTGTCTCCCAAGCTCCCGAGGATCTCCATGTCTCCTGAGACCTGCCCGCGGGCCTGTCTTAACCAGGGAAGCCCATCCTGAACCTCTACTATCCCCCGGGAAAGACTGATTCTCCCGCTATACTCGGTCTTGCCCGGTAACTCCCCGCGGATCAAAACGTTTCCACAGGCCTCTCCCTCTGCCATTTGGATTTTCCCTATCTCGGTTGTGCCTGCCACCTCTACTACGCTGTCTCTGAGATTAAGCAGCCCACTGTACTTAACAGCCCCGGGGGCTTGGCCTTCAAATTCCACTCTGCCGTCTGCGAGGCCTTTCGGCAGCAGGATTTCGCCATAAGAGCCTCCGTCAAGAGAAGGTTCAACCGGTTGAAGCCTACGGTCCAGAGCTATGCCGGCTTCTTCTATATCGATGAATCCCTTATAGTTGACAGGTCTTTCTTCACCACCGGAGAAACTCACAAGGCCGGTTAGGCGCCCTTTGACAGACTCAATGCCCTGGCTCAGGTACGTAGCGTCTGCATAACCTGAAACCAACCTCACTTGTCCCTGATAGCCGGTAAGAGCCCATCCTTTGCTTTCGAACGCAAGGGACGCTTCAATATCCCCTGATATTTCCTGTACTTCCGGCACTATGTCTCTTGCAGCAAATGTCCCTTTGTTTGTTTTCAGACTGCCACATACTTCTATGCTGTCCCATGACGTTCCGGCGAAGGCCATATCAAAACGGACAGGACCTTCTGCCTGCAAAGCGCCTCCGCCGAACCCTGCTGCCTTCTTGAGCGCTTCACCTGCTGATACCAGCGGAATGTCCAAGGTTGTCTTTCCTTCAAAAGACAGAGATTTGTCTTTTGAATTCTTCCAAAATTCAACTTCTGCGTTACCGTTTGCGGAGATCTCGGAAAAACCAAACTGACTGTCAATCCACTCTACATGCCCAATAGATACTGAGCCCTTCCCTTGGCAAGCCAGGCCTGCCTCATCTAGCTGGAAGTCTAAAGCCAGATTCAAACTGCTCTTAAGATCCGTTAATTGCCCGAAGTCTGCCTGGATTCCGCTTACTGTGATACGAGACGCGTCGAGAGCAGCCTCAGCTATACTCGCCTTTCCCCGAATCATGCTCCCGTTTTTAGGCATCGGCCTCACGTGGGCCTCTATGTCGACTGTCCCGCCTTCCAGATTCACTGTGTCAATGTCGCTTAGGACCCGCCTTATGCCCAAAACAGCCTCTTCGCTGACCCCGAGCAGCTCCGGCGTGATAGAATCTACGATACTGCGCAGGTCTCCTAACCAAGCGTGGGGCATTGCTCCGGTCAGGCCTGCGTCACATGCTATTGCCTTTGTCTCCCAGTCATATCTACCTGTCGCTGTAATACGGGTCTGCTTTTCACAACCTGCAAACAGGTTAATGCGGCCTGCTGCGCCTGTCCCGGCAAATGTTATACTACCGGTTATGCCTGAAACCACAAAAGGTCTATCAAGCCCCGGTATCCCGGATACCTCTACTCTGCCGTCCTTCGCAGAGACATAACCCTGAAACTCACCTAACGCGTCAATTGCCTGCCCCAGGTCAGTGCCGGCTTTCTTCGGCGAAATCCCGAAATCAGGCGGGAGCTCGATGGAGAGCTCCGGTTCAATGAAAACCACACCTTTGAGTGCTGCACCCATATCCTTACGCTTACTGATAATGTCGAGTAATGAGTAACTGACCTCTACATGTTTGGCAAAAAGAACAGGCGCATCTGTATTAGATTCCGCATCAACAGAGAGGTCAGATATCACCACTTCGCTAAGGGTCTTGCCGACGATGGAACCAATTTTCACAGGGGAACCTAAGGCCTCTTCCAGCCCAGCCTCTATCTGATCATGTGCAGCCAGGAGAATTGCATTTTGGATCTTAAGGAGATTAGCGTAAACCGAGATGATCACTACGCCTATGACAATAATTGCTACTACAAGCAAGGTTTTCTTTTTGCGAGACCAAGATGCCATAATCTCCCCTCCCGGCTTCAACATAGTTCGACGTAAACTATTTCATTCCTTCATAAATAAATGCCCCTACGCTGCGCGTAGAGGCTCCAATTCATGGCATAAACGGGAAATGTAAAAAGTCAATTCTGAACTGTCAATTCCAAATCTGTTTCGCCTTCTATCACGTAACCTGTAGGCAGTATGACCTTTACCAGATCTGTCTGGTCTTCCTTTGCTTTTTCACTGTCCTCAACACGCGAAGGTTTCTCTTCGGCACGTGGAGGGATTTCAGCTTCTATCTCAAATTCCAGTCCCAGAGGGAACTTGTCATCCTCCAATACCCCTTCGTCTATAAGACTTGTCTCGTCAATCTCTCCCCGCCTACCGGGATAGAACTCCACTACTATATCATTATTTTTCTCAACAGTCGTCATATCAGAAATCAACTTCTCCAGGCTCTCAGCAGGCGAACGCTGGGCAGCTTTGCCGTCTTCTCTCTCTTCTTCATCCTCGAGAGGCGCAACCCCACCTCCGCGAACCGTCAGGTAGAGATTCCCCGTAGAAGTGTAGTCGGGAATTCTCACGTTTATGCCTTTAACCTCAGGGACGCCTCTATATGGATGAAGCCTGACTTTTATTTCGCAAGTCTCACCTGGGGAAACAATGGCCTTGGATGCCTCAGCCTGGACGATACGAGCTGTCTGCCTCCTCTCCTCAACTTCGACATCAGCCTTTATCCCAGTCACAGAAGCTTTGGCAAACTCATTATCCACCAGCG
>JAKPFY010000172.1 GCA_029551185.1 Bacillota bacterium | reverse complement strand
GCCGTCATGGCAATCGGGACCTGGGTGCGTCCCGGGATGGGAACCGCTGATGGCCCCAATGGCATGGAACCGGTAACTTCGGGACTGGCTGCAGCTCCTGCGTGATTCAACTGGATAACTGCGACTGCGCCTTCGGAACATATGGCATTTGCAAGTTCTGCAAACCTTGGCACTGCGTCATCGCTATCGATACCCAATTGCCCTCTATGCGCTTTCCCTGTCTTTGTAATATAGGTATGCTCTACAATAATCATGCCAACCCCATATCGCGCACGTGTAGCGTAATGGGCAATGGTCCCGTCGCTTGGCCTGCCGTCATCGGCGACCGAACCACCGGGACCCTCAATGGCCGTCGCCATAGGCGGCATTACAACTCTATTCCTCAAATGAAGACCAGAAAACGATATGGGCGTAAAAAGCAAGACCACCTCAATCAACTCCTTTTCTCAAACTATAGAAAAACTCTGAATAAAGCACAGGGCCGGCTCGCATTTTTCCCCTCAACATGCGCTGCCATGCTCCTTTTTGGTTTATCTTTCGTCTTATGAATCTAGATGTTTCGGACGATCCTGTTCTCCGAAGACAAGGCTCTTAGGAACCCGGGTTCTTGAAAGACCCCGGGACATCACTACCGAGCCTCCGAATCCCTTACCTTCATATACACCATGCGTACATTTGGCTCCTGCTCACTTCTTTAGTTCCACATCTTGAGCCCCTCGACAAAATTCCGGTCACACGATGCAATGAACCGCGCAAGAACTCTCCCTGCATCCTCGACATCTCTTATCGAGAGAGTCTCGACAGAAGTATGCATGTACCGCTGGGGAATGGAAATGAGACCTGTGGCCACTCCGTCTCTCGAAACATGAAGGGCTCCCGCATCCGTTCCGGTTCCTGCAGGCGCCACCTTTTGCTGAAGATTCACTCCAATCTCCCGAGCTGCTCTTTCAAGGCCCGATGCAATCTTTGGATGAATTGTACTACCTACAGTCATCGTTGGACCCTTCCCGAGAAACGTGGTTCTATGTTCCGGGACTGAAGGAGTATCACCCTGACAGACATCTATGGCAATTCCAATGTCAGGGTGAATTGCATAAGCCGACGCTTCAGCCCCATGGGAACCAGTTTCTTCTTGTGTGGTAGCCACAGCGTAGACATCGGCGCAGAAATTGTACTTTCTCAATTCGTCCAATAAGGCCAGCATTACTGCCACTCCTGCACGATCATCCAGGCTCTTTCCGGCAATCATTCCTCCCATCAGTTCTGTTACTTCTCGCTTGTATGTAGCAACGTCGCCAACTCTGACGAGAGCACGTACTTCATCTTCAGGCAGGCCAAGATCTATGAAAAGATTCTCGGCTTTTTGAGGTTTTCCAGATTCTTCGGGCGACAAAAGATGCGGCGGTTTGGTACCGACTACACCGGTCAGAGGCCGTCTCCCATATACAATGACTTCATGGGCTGGCAAAACCCGGGGATCAATCCCTTGGGTAGTGAATCTAAGGAATCCCCCGTCTTCTATCTTCGTGACAATTATGCCGACTTCGTCCATGTGGGCAGCCAACATGATTTTGGGATGCGGCTTTTGCCCGCCACCTCTTTTGACTCCGATCACATTGCCGAGGGCATCAGAATAAATCTCGTCCACAAGGCCGGCCATGGAATCTTTGACCAACTCCTGTATATTCATGTACTCGAATCCGGAAACACCGTGAGCCATTGAAGCTTTCATCAAAAATCCTCTGATATCCAAAAC
>JAKPFY010000169.1 GCA_029551185.1 Bacillota bacterium | reverse complement strand
CGCCTTTGGATTGATGCAGGGCCGCGCTGTTCACAGGCGGAGCCGGGAGATCCAATAGTATTTGACACAACCCCGCGGTGGTTAAATGATGAGGAGACTCTGCTTGCGTCAAGAGCAGTTGATAATAGGCAAGGGTGCGCTGTTTTGCTTGAGACTGCACGACGCGTGGCAGACGTGGACCTCGATGTCAATGTGATGTTTGCCTTTACAGTCCAGGAGGAGATCGGCTGCAGGGGAGCCAGGCACCTTGCAAAGACGGTCCATCCGAAGTGGGCAATTTCCATTGACACAGGATACGGCGGGGACCCCGAAGCAGGCCCAGGCGTAGGCGTCCCACTGGGGACAGGGCCGGTTATAAGACGGTTTGAGTCAGTAAAGCCGTTAAGAGGTATGCTGTTGTTCTTTGCCGACCCTCAGCTTGTTACTGATCTTAGGGAATCAGCGAAAAGAGCCGATGTTCCTTACAGCCTGGATGTGCGGTTTGGCCTGTTTACAGACGCAGCCGGGGTTTACGATGAGTGGTCTGACATAAAATGCGTTTCTATAACAGTACCAAGGAGAAACTCTCATTCACCGTACGAAGTTGTTGACCTTAACACAATGGAACAGACAGCTAGCCTTTTAACTGATTTCATACGAAATCTTCGGTGACGTTCATGGTTTTCAGTTGGTAAACGCAGTGGGGGTGAGGTTTTGGGATTCGAACTTAGTACGCTCACAGTATGTCTTGTATCAATCTCCATTGTCTTCCTGGTGACGGGCCTTCTTTGTCTCGTGATTATGGCCCTCAGTGCGGTTACGTCTGAATGAGATTGAGTAGGTGTTCTGGGCGAGTAACGGGCATTAGCTTGTGGCAAGTGGGGGGATATCGTTGTTTTTGAAAACACTAGGGTCAGTCTTAGCTTCCGGCGGACTTATGGGCTTGACAATAGGAAACATGATAATGATCGGAGTTGCCCTTGTCCTCCTTTACCTGGCTATTGTCAAAGGCTTTGAGCCTCTGCTTCTTGTAGGGATAGCCTTTGGGTGCTTGTTAGCTAATATACCGGGAGCGGGCATTTCAGATGAAGGGGGACTTCTTTATTACTTCTATAAATACGGACTGGAAACAGAGATACTGCCGTGTTTGATCTTCCTGGGAATAGGTGCTCTGACTGATTTTACTCCATTGCTTGCCCGGCCTGTAACTTTTCTGCTGGGAGCAGCGGCGCAATTTGGTGTCTTTTTTGCTATGTTCCTCGCAGATATGTTTGGCTTCGGCATTAAAGAGGCAGCTTCTATTGCGATAATCGGTGGAGCAGACGGCCCGACTGCGATTTATCTTAGTGTGAAGCTTGCTCCTCACCTGCTAGGAGCTGTTGCAGTTGCGGCTTATTCGTATATGTCACTTGTGCCTTTAATCCAGCCACCGGTTATTCGCCTTCTAACTACGCAAAAAGAACGCGAGACTGTGATGGAGTATCCCAAGCCTGTACCGAAGACTACGAAAATCCTATTCCCGATTGTTACAACGATTGTCACCTGTATGTTGCTGCCAGATACTACCCCGCTTATAGGCTGCTTGATGCTGGGGAACCTCTTGCGGGAGTCAGGTGTGACGGATCGCTTGTTTAAGACGGCGCAAGGTGAAATGGTTAACATAGTGACTATACTCCTCACCATAGCAGTAGGGGGAACAATGGGTGCTGAAACGTTCTTAACTGTTGCAACCCTTAAAATAATTGCCCTGGGCGCTATCGCATTTGCAGCCAGTACAGCAGGTGGCGTGCTCCTGGGAAAGCTTTTTTACATATTGAGCGGAGGCAAGATAAACCCGATTATCGGTGCAGCCGGAGTGTCAGCAGTCCCCATGGCTGCGCGAGTGTGTCAGGTTGAGGGGCAAAGGGCGAACCCTGAAAACTTCCTGCTTATGCATGCGATGGGCCCGAATGTCGCAGGCGTAATCGGAACAGCGGTTGCAGCAGGATGCTTCTTAGCCTTACTTGGTTAGTTAGCCAGCTGTTACGAATCTCTAGGAGGTGTAGTTTTATATGGCAAACGGAAACTTGGTTGAAATCAGAGCGAAGCTGCCCGGGCAGGTTACCATACATCCCGGTAAACACCCTATGAAAAATACGGACCTACCCGGGGTAGGAGATGTTGTTGAGGAAAGACAGGAAGTAGCGTTTATCGAAGCTATGAAAATGCAAAACCAGATACTCGCACCTAAGAAGGGAAAAGTAGTGGAGATCCATGCAACTACAGGGGACATGGTTAAAGTCGGAGATCTCCTTATGACCTTAGAAGAACTATAGAGGGACTTGAGAATATGGAAAACAGGGCTTCGAGAAGGACTGACTGGACACGAAGGCAGGAAGAATTTCAGAAGAGGCTGCGTCAGGCACAACAGTTTGTATCTGAGCCAGGCAGCAAGGTGGTGAATCCTAATGAGTGCGTATCCCTGTTAGAGGCTGTGATTCGGCCGGGTGACAGGGTAGCTCTTGAGGGAAATAACCAAAAACAAGCTGACTTTCTGGCAGAGTGTTTATGCAGAGTAGACGTGGATCGAGTGAATGATCTTCACATGGTGCAGTCAGTCATTGCTCTACCATCCCACTGTGAGATCTTTGAGCGTGGAATAGCCCGGCTTGCCGATTTCTCATACTCAGCTCCTCAGAGTACAAGAGTGGCCCGGATGGTGGAGGAAGGTAAGATGAAGATCGGGGAGATCCACACCTACCTTGAACTGTTCGGCCGCTATTTCGTTGACCTTACTCCGGACGTAGCGCTGATTACCGCGATTTATGCGGACGGGGCCGGCAATCTGTATACCGGGCCGAATACAGAGGATACACCTACAATTGTTGAAGCCACCAAGTTCAGACAGGGAATTGTCGTGGCACAGGTTGAGAGGGTCATAGATAAGTTGCCACGGGTTGATATTCCCGCTGAGTGGGTAGATTTTCTTGTCCCGGTGGGCAGGCCTTGCTACACTGAGCCT
>JAKPFY010000155.1 GCA_029551185.1 Bacillota bacterium | reverse complement strand
CGAGCTCCTCTAGGCGGAAGTTCTCTGCTTGGGCCAAGCATTTGCGCGCAACGAATTCATGTACACCCAGAGCCTTCGCCACCTCTCGGGTTGACATCTTTTGAGCCTTCAGCGCTTTCGCTTTAAGAATAAGCCGTACCTGCCTGGCTATCAGGTATAGTATCCTTGGAGGCGTCTCTTTGAACATAAGAACTTGCGTAAGTGAACTGATAGCTTTTTGGGCATTCCTCTCCCCTATCGCATCAACAAGGTCGAAAATGCCGACTTCAGGCGCTCCTTGAACCACAGCCTTTGCGTGTTCAATTGTGATTCTTTTCTCCTTACCCAGTGCTATCCCAGCATAATTATATGCTTTTTCCACACCGGCAACCAACTGCCGAAGGTCCGTCCCGAGGACGGTCACAAGATATTCTTGGGCATCCTTATCCATTATGATTCCTTTAGAGCGTGTGTATCCGGAGAGCCATCCTAGCGCCTGATTCGGGTAAAGACGTCGGTATAGTACAGCTCGGCCTTTCTTGGAGACAGTCTTAAAGAGCGCAGTCCTTTGATCGAGAGTGGACGCGACAAGAATTACAACGGTTGTGTCAGGCATTCTGTCCAAAGCTCGGCTAATTGATTTCCGATTATCCTCTGAGAAGTTGTCAAGATCCCAAATCAAAACAACGCGTCTGGTTGAAAGCATAGGCGGGGCCATAATTGCTGAGCCTATGTTCGATATATCAGATTCGCCTCCGCGGAACGCGGTATAGTTGAATTCCGAAAAATCCTTATCCACCACTGCGTCCGCCAGTTCCCGGGCTTTCGCGTCGCGAAGAAATTCTTCATCCCCATATAACAGGTATACAGGCTTAAACTCGCCTCTTTTGATATCCATTGTTATTACGTCCAATTCAGTCGCCCCTTGCATCCTTCTCATTCTCATCTTATCCCTTTGGACACGTCATCGCAATCCCTGCCTAGGAGGAGCAATGTAAAGAGCAGTTCTCACTACAAGCGTGCTTTATAGAACCGCTGACTTCCAACTGACCTAACCCGGATGAGCCTTCCGTCAGTTCTCACAATAACAGCGCCGTCCAAATCAGTCCGGAATACTTCTGAGCCTGCTTCCTCCAGGATTTTTATAGTCGTCGGCGCCGGATGAGAGAAGGCATTCGGCCCTACGGATATTACTGACACTTGCGGCCTGATAGAATCTATAACGTCAAAGCTGAGAGAGTCTCTTGAGCCATGATGCGGCACCTTCAGCACACACGCCTCAAGGTTTTCTCCCATATCTACAATGGCATCCAGCTGCGCCTCTCCCGCATCTCCAGTCAAGAGCAACGTAAACTCCACAAATTCCATCTTCAAAACCAAAGACAGATCATTAAGTCCGCTTGCCGCATAACCAATCCCGCTTCCGGAAGATGAGTCAATGCAAGGATTAAGAACGGCTATTGCAATACCGTCTCCTAAGTCTATCCAACCACCTTGCACAAACTCAACTACAGGCACATTTTTTTCTTTTGCCAGATCTGCCAGGGCATAATCAATATCAGGCACCATGTGCTCAGGAATTTTGGGCTTCATGAGCAAGCCTGCACGGCATGAGTCCATCACTGCGAAAAGGCCATTTATATGGTCGTAATGAGGATGAGTGCAAACGATGATATCTATATGGTTTATCCCTTTACGCCTAAGGAACGGCAGGATTATATCTCTCCCGGGATCCCAGGTCCTACCGGAAAGCCCACCACCGTCTATGAGAAATGACTTGCCTCCGGCACTCTCGACGAAAATTGCATCGCCTTGACCCACTGCAAAAAAGACTATTTCAACCTCCGGACGCCTTGCCACCTGATGTACGACAGATCCTAGCAAGAGTGCCAATATGAAAACAAGAATCAAACCCCCTTTGGCATATATCTTTCTCCGAAGATGCCTCGGCGCCCCTATAGCAATAATCCCAAGGTAATACACGACCATGAACCAAAGCGGAGGCCTTTTTACTTGAAAGGCACCAAGAGGAATCCTTTGAAAGAAATTTATGGTTTTCTCAAGACCCAGTAAGATTAAACTGTTAGCTGCATTCAGCGCCAAAGCAGCATGGGGAAACACAAGTCCGACTAATGTAGCGGACAAGCCTATTAACACTGCTGCGCCTGCCATGGCTATACATGGAACATTGGCGACAATACCGATGGGGACAAATACCCCAAAATACCAGGCAACAAGAGGGGCTGCACCTGCCTGGGCTGCAACGGACAGGGCAAAAGCCTCAGACAGGCGATACCCGAGAGGCCGAAGCAACCTTTGGATTCTAGGATATAAGTGTGCTATAGCAAGGACGGTCAGAAATGAAAGCTGCGCTCCTGCGTCAAAAAGGGCAAAGGGATGTATAGCGAACATTGCAATGGCTGCCAGTACCAGAGCAGACCTTGGAGATATCTTTCGCCCGATGACTTTGGGAATAGCTGCGAATGAAAACATAAGGCTTGCCCTTACTATGGAGGCACGAAGACCGCAAGCGACGGCATATACCCAAATAACCACAAGGGCAACGGCAAGCCTCGCGTGGGGAGGAAGCCTAAAAGGCATAAGAAGAGTCATGACCGCGAGGGCCACATAACCTACATGAAGGCCGGAAGCGGCAAAAAGATGCGATGTGCCGGTAGATTCTAATGCAGGCTTCATATGAGGCGGCGCCTTCCCCAACAGCATCCCGGTAAGCATTCGTGCATGACGAGGCATAAGAGTACGCTCGCAAGTCCTGATTACTGTTTCCCTAAAAGACATTGCCGCACGCTTTATCAGGTTTGGCTTGCGCCAACCTAAAACATGAATATCAGCAATGTCCTCGACATAGAGTGTCCCGTCAAGTCTCCGACATGCCATGATCCTTCGCATATCAGGCTCACCCGGATTCAAAGAGACCCTAGGAAGATAGAAGCGTCCTGAAACACGTACAATGTCGCCTATCTGAAGTTGCAAGCGATCTGTCTGCTCACATGTTCCTGCAAGGAGTATGCGCATGCCTCTTACATCCATATCGCCCAAAGCAGACTCAGATGTCAAAACTGCCTTCCATTTCCCCTCATCATCTAATTCAGGCATATCAGTGATAATCCCTTGAAGTTCGCAAATCTTGCCGGAAATCGGCAAAGCAAGTTCTCTCAAATTCTGCGTGCGCACTGCATGCACATTCATGAGCAATGCACCTAAGAGCATTGCAAAACACGCCATTTGTGCCTTTGTCATGTGCCTTTTCAGCCTCTCTCGCTTTCCTGCGAAGAGCCGACCTACTATAAGGAAACTCGTTGCAGCAAAGCAACTTGCGACAGGCATAACTTGAGAGCTGTACACTCCCTTGAGAGCTATTCCCAACGTAAATGAGCAACCTATGAAGAGAAGACGGTCTTCAGCGGACATCTTCACCTAACCCCCGGTATCGTCAATAGACTGTGATTAGACTCTTGAGGTCAGCATATTTCTTCTCACCTATCCCTCGGACTTTCATAAGATCTTCCGGCCGCTCAAACCTACCGTTTGTGGTTCTGAACTCAATTATCCTCTCAGCCAATGCCGGCCCGATCCCAGGAAGCTCCAGAAGCAGGCTTGCAGTTGCAGTATTGATATTGATTAATCCTGCCTGAGAAGGACCGGAAGCAACATCCGGCTCGCTTGCGAAAGGCAGAGGCGAAGAAGATATTTCCGGAATGTAGATCTGCATAGAATCAGTGAGCCTCATAGCCATATTTACAGATTCTTCCATTGCCGAATCTAAGAGCCCTCCTGCGAGTTCCACTGCG
The DNA here is from genome assembly GCA_029551185.1 of Bacillota bacterium. Lineage (GTDB taxonomy): Bacteria > Bacillota > SHA-98 > UBA4971 > UBA4971 > UBA4971. The sequence goes on along the minus strand of JAKPFY010000155.1, from coordinate 12,102 downwards.
TCCGCAACACGCGCATCCTTCTTAAGCGTGTAGATCCCGGAATTCTTTACTGCGCCGCATACATGAACCACTATGTCCTCGGATTTTTCTTCTGAATCGGGGCTCAGCTCACGTTCTGACTCCCAGTTTCCATCACATGTTGCGCTTTGGCCTACGCTTTCTGTCTCATCGGCATTTGCTGACACAGGACCTGGATAGACAACTATCGGCTTGCTCATGGCTCGTCTCGCTAATAAGACGATTCCGCCCACCAGAAGGGCTAAGAGGAGCAAAGACGCAGCTAATCTCTGTCTTTCCGTGAAATTCCACATGAAATCCACTCACCTCCGATATAGGCAGCTGCACCACTACAAAGCAATGGGAAAACTTGCACAAGTTATCTGAGATCTGTCTGCTGTTAAAGCTTCAACATGTGACCCTTGGCGCCTTCATGAAGAGGGTTATCCTTCATGATGGTTTTCAGGTGAGATTTAGGATGGATTTCATCCGGAGACACAAGGATATGACAACCCCCCGCCATTCGATTTTCTTGTTCCTGGGCGGGGGGTAAACAGTCACGCCGGTTAAGCGTTTTTGGCCTTTCCACAGTCTTACATTCCGGTCTTGCACTCCGGCTTACACTGTGGTTTTTCTCATTTTTGCGCTGTCACTATATTCACAAGCCTGTCACGAACCACAAAAACCTCACGAATGCTTTCGTTCTCTACAAGCTCAGAAACCTTGTCACGGGCCAAGGCTGCTTGTTTCAGATATTCAGAGTCTCTCCCTTTCGGCACACGCATCCTGTCACGAACTCGTCCGTTGATCTGAATCACGATTTCGGTTTCGCTCTCAACCAAGGCGCTTTCGTCAACAACCGGCCAGTCCGCCTCATGAACACTCCCGCTGTAACCAATCTCATGCCACAGTTCTTCAGTGATATGCGGCGCAAAAGGTGCAAGCATAAGAAGGACTGTCTGAACAGCCTCCTTCATAATATCCATTGCCTCATGTCCGGTCTTCGCTTCGTCCCGGAACTGGTACAATGAATTGACTAACTCCATTATTCCTGCGACAGCCGTGTTGAAGCTATACCTATCAAGGTCTTGTGTAACTTTTTTCAGGGTCGCGTGGACCTTCCTACGCATTTCTTTCTCTTTAGAATTAAGGTTTGACATATCTACTTGTACAACGTCACAGGAAGATGACAGCTCATCCCGGAACTCATACACAAGTCGCCAGACTCTCGCCAGGAACCGCGACGCTCCTTCCACGCCCTGCTCGCTCCACTCCAGATCCCGCTCAGGCGGGGACGCAAACAGTATGAAGAGTCTTGCGGTGTCCGCGCCGTAGGTATCCAACATTTCCTCAAGGCTTACTATGTTCCCCTTTGACTTTGACATCTTAGCGCCATCCTTCAAAACCATGCCTTGAGTAAGCAGGCGGGCAAATGGTTCATCGGTCTCAAGGAGTCCGATATCATGAAGAAACATAGTAAAGAACCTGGAATACATAAGATGCAAGATAGCATGCTCAACTCCGCCTGTATATTGATCCACAGGAAGCCAGTAATTGGCTATCTCCGGATCCCAAGGTTTGTCTTCCATTCTGGGACAGGCAAATCTAATAAAATACCACGATGAGCACATGAAAGTATCCATCGTGTCAGTCTCACGTCTTGCCGGGCCCCCGCACTTAGGACATTTCGTGTTAACGAACTCCGGTATGTCATTTAGCGGAGACTGCCCTGTAGGTCTGAACTCCACATCCAGTGGAAGCCGAACAGGCAACTCTTCCTCAGGGACTCCCACAATTCCGCAGGAATCACAGTACACAATGGGAATAGGAGCTCCCCAGTACCTTTGCCTCGAAATCAACCAGTCACGGAGTCTGTAATTGACAGTCCGTTTACCTATGCCCCGACTTTCCATGAATTCAGCGACAGCGTCCTTGCCCGACTCACTTGCCATCCCGTTAAATCCCGGTGAATTTACCATTATTCCTGCATCTTCGTATGCCTTGTCAGTTGCTTCCGAACATTCAGCTTGATTCGGGGGAACAATGACTGTTTTGATAGGAAGACCGTACTTCTTCGCGAACTCAAAGTCACGCATATCATGGGCAGGAACCCCCATAACAGCTCCTGTGCCATAGTGCGGCAACACATAGTTTGCGATCCATACCGGAATCTCCTGGCCGGACATGGGATTTACGGCATATACTCCAGTCGCTATCCCGATCTTCTCCGTAAGTTCGCTTGTTCTGTCTATCTCGCTTGCACAAGTCACTTCCTCTATGAAATTCCTTATCTCTTGCTCCCTTGAAGAGCCTTCTATTATTTTTTCGACAAGATGATGTTCAGGCGCGAGCACGAGGTAGGTGACACCGAAAATCGTATCGTGTCTTGTGGTAAATACCGGAATGTCATCACCTGTATCCTTTAATTTGAAGACGACCTCTACACCTTCACTTCTCCCAATCCAGTTTTTCTGCATCATCTTGACCTTTTCCGGCCAGTTTTCAAGCTTATCGAGATTCTCAAGGAGTCTGTCAGCATAATCAGTAATTTTGAAAAACCACTGTTCAAGTTCCTTATTTGTGACCTCGGTATCACACCGCTCACACAGCCCTTGGACAACCTGCTCATTAGCGAGAACTGTCTGGCACTTAGGGCACCAATTCACTTGCGCCTTCTTTCTGTATGCAAGCCCATGTTTGAACAATTGTAGGAAAAGCCATTGAGTCCACTTGTAGTATCCCGGATGATCGGACGCTACTTCTCTTCGCCAATCATAGCTTAAGCCCAAATTCATAAACTGACTGCGCATATGTCGAATATTCCTACCGGTCCACTCATACGGCGGAATACCCCGTTCAATAGCTGCATTCTCAGCAGGAAGCCCAAAAGCATCCCACCCCATGGGATGAAGCACGCAAAAGCCGTTCATCCTCCTGAACCTGGCGATTGCGTCTCCGATAGCATAATTCCTTGTATGTCCCATATGGAGTTCGCCGGACGGATAAGGAAACATCTCCAACGCGTAGTACTTTGACTTAGTCCCATGGGGCTCCACATGGTATATTCCTTTTTCTTCCCAAATCCTCTGCCACTTGGGCTCAATTTCCCTAAAATCGTACTTATCCTTCATGTGCAACCACCTTCTCAAGAAGTAACAGTTACCCAAGAACACATAAATAATTCATGGGCACAATCCACCGACAAAAAGAAAAAACCCCTCATCTCTAGGGACGAGAGGCCAATTCCCGCGGTACCACCCTCAGTTAGCAGAAAAGCATAAAAAAATGGTGGAGACGATGGGATTCGAACCCACGACCTCATGAATGCCATTCACGCGCTCTCCCAACTGAGCTACGTCCCCACATTCCTCTGCTCGCTTAAATCGCGCATAACGTGCGCTACCCGTCATAGGCTACTTCTTATAACCGAATATGATAACCCGGTTTTCACTTACGAAGCTCAAAGGCGAGTTCGGGCCGGAGGACCAAGCGCCTGCTTTCACCGACCGCAGGCTCTCTAAAAGCCACCCAAGGCCCTACTACTCCTTCTCATTGCCTTTTTACATATTCACATGTAGATGATGGAACGCATTGAGATTATAACAGACGTTTTCCGCGAAAGTCAAGTCGCTGTTCGTAAGTGGTTAATATTTGGTTGCTTCGTCCTCCAAAACCGGTCCGCTTGCCCGAATTACCGGCGCCCCCCTGTACAAGCGCTCCAGGTCATAGTATTCGCGTTCTCTGACATGGAACACATGAACAATGGTATCCGCATAATCCAAGACGATCCACCCTGCCTCGCAAGTTCCGTCCCTTCGAAGAGGCAAGAGACCCATTTCCTTAATGTCATATAACACCGCGTCTGCTATGGCTCTTACATGCCTGTCCGATGTGCCGCTGGCTAATACTACATAATCAGCGATAATTGTCATGCCCCGGACATCGAGGACGATTATGTCTTCCGCTTTGCGAGACCAAGCCGCTTTATAGGCAGCGTCAACTATAGATATCCCGTCTATAATATCCCGCCTCCCGAATAGTCAGTAATACTAGTACCTATCATGCCTCGGCCTCGCCTCGTTAACAATAAGGGGCCTCCCTTTGAGCTCAGTGCCATTCATAGAGTTTATGACGCGCTCAACGTCATCTTCCGCCACTTCGACAAATCCGAAGCCTCGCGATTTCTGAGTCACTCTGTCAACGATTACCCTTGATCCTTTAACATTCGCAACAGCCTCAAATACCTCACTGAGTTCTTCGTCCGTCACTGACCAGGGTAAATTCCCTACGTAAAGGGTCTTTGTCACAATGAGTCACCTCCGTGTGATTATCAAAGGAAAACCAAGGTCAGTATTATGCCTTGGCTCCCTGTCCGCACCTATGGATTTCAGATCGTGGCGCGACCATTTCCATTTAAGTCTCGGTCGCATTAATTCAAACACTCGCAGAATCCCCGATCAGTTCCTGTTCAAAAATACCCGGCAACGATAAAAGTTGGTAAGATAAATCGAGGCCAGGAGGCCTTTTCAGTTAGCCCGGTAGTCATTTCTTCGTCCCTAAGGCACCCGATCCTACCTCCAATTTCTACCGTTTTTATTATTATATCATTGAACATCCTCATTGTAAACCACTCAGCAATCAGATATTACAAACAATTCTAACTCTTTATCCTATGAACACTTCATTTTATCGGTAAAGTCCTCTCTTATGAATGTAGTTTTCCACATTCTGAGGTAGGAGATAGCGTATTGGCTCGCCTTGTCCTACCCTACGCCTGATGTCTGTTGATGAAATGGCAAGAGCGGGGACTTCCACCACACAAATACAGTGGGCAGAATGTAACCTTGCTTCTTGAAGACGCCTTTCCAGTTCACCTGTGGAACAACCGGGACGGGTCGCCACAATAAAGCCGCATTCCTTGAGAAGATCTTTGGCGTCCTTCCATGTTAGTATCTCTACGGCAGCATCAGCCCCGGTAATAAAGAAGATCTCAGTTTCTGTACCAAACTCTTTCCTAAAATGCCTTACAGTATCGATGGCATAAGAAGGTCCGGGCCTGTCCAGCTCTGTTCTGGACACCTCAAAATGGGGGTTTGTCACAGTTGCCAGAACTGTCATCATATATCTGTCAGTTCCCGAAGATATCTTAATCCCTCTCTTGTGGGGAGGGATTCCTGCAGGAACAAATATTACTAAATCCAAAGAGAACTTGGCTCTCACGACTTCCGCGGTCACCAAGTGGCCATAGTGAATAGGATCGAAAGTTCCACCCATCAGCCCTACTCTTCTAACATCGGAATTTCCACAAGGCGCGATAGCGTCTCGCAACTGCAACGAAGTCAACCTCCTGTCCCACGATTTACATAGTCATCACCTAGACAACAAGGGCTTTCGCGATTGCTTCAAGGAGTTCTCTCACCCCTTCACCGGTTACCGCAGAAATCGGGTAAGTCTCTTTCCCAAGCTTGCTTAGGATGACTCGGGCTTTTTCATAGTGCTTCCCGGCCTCAGGCAAATCCATTTTATTGCATGCTATTATTGTTGGACGCAAAGCAAGTTCGGGATTATAGAGTCTCATCTCGCTATTGACAATCTCAAAATCTCTAATCGGGTCGTGCTCTTCGCCGACACCCGCCATATCTATAACGTGAACCAGGACTTTTGTGCGCTCTATGTGTCGCAAAAACTCATGTCCGAGACCGGATCCCATATGAGCCCCTTCAATAAGGCCCGGTATATCAGCAGCGACAAAACTCCTGCCATCGCCTAGGTCAACAACACCGAGATAAGGTCGAGTGGTAGTGAAGGGATAGTCCGCGATTTTCGGTCTGGCAGCTGATATCCGCGAAAGAAGCGTTGACTTGCCTGCATTTGGAAGCCCAACAAACCCTACATCAGCCAGAAGCTTTAACTCCAGGTCAATCCAGCGTTCCTCACCTTCCTGCCCGGGTTGGGCAAAGCGAGGCGTCTGCCTCGTTGCAGTAGCAAACCTGGCATTGCCTTTTCCGCCCTTACCGCCTCTGGCGACTACAACAGCCTGTCCGGGAGAAACTAGATCCGCCATAACTTCTCCTTTAGAGGAGTCGCGTACTACAGTTCCCGGAGGGACCTCTATAATCACATCATTCCCGCTTTTACCATGTTGGTTCTTTCCGCGGCCCGGACGCCCGTCGGCTGCCTTATAGTGCTTCCTGCGACGCAAGTCCATCAGTGTATGTAACCTTGGAGAGACAGATACAACTACGTTACCGCCGTCTCCGCCGTCTCCGCCGTCAGGTCCGCCTGCAGGGACGTACTTCTCTCTCCTGAAGCTGATACAGCCTGAGCCACCGCTTCCTGCTCTTACGTAAATCTTGACTCTGTCAACAAACATCAACAGCCCACCTCAAAGTGGCACATCTCCGGTTAAATTAAGGCAAAAAGCCCTCGCAGGCACACTTAACTATGCCGCCCGCGAGGGTTCTATTTCTGAATCTCTAGGCAAAACAATGCTTATACCCACAAACTCGATACCACCGGATACCCGCTAAACGGTTTCTACAGCTTCTGGATAAACGCTTACTTGAATTCCTTTTCGTCCACGCCTCTCGTATGAAACATGACCCTCCACCTTAGCAAAAAGCGTATGGTCAGTGCCCATTCCAACATTTGAGCCAGGGTGAATCTTGGTGCCCCGTTGCCTTACAAGTATGCTCCCGGCAGTAACATACTGTCCCGCATACTCTTTGACTCCAAGGCGTTGAGCCTGAGAATCCCTGCCGTTTCTCGAGCTGCCTCCTCCCTTTTTCTTAGCCATTATCCTTCACCCCCCGCGCCTCAAACCGCAAAATCAAATCAAACTTCTATTCTTTCAATCTGAATCTCCGTATATGGCTGTCTGTGTCCGTATCGCTTTCTATAATTCTTCTTCGGCTTATACTTGAATACTAAAATTTTCCTGCTTTTACCCTGCGCAAGCACTTTCGCGGACACGCGCACATCAGATAGCATTGGATTTCCGACCTTGACTGCATCACCGTCATGTACCAAAAGAACCTTTTCAAACTCCACAGTCTCTCCGGGTTCAGAGGGAAGCTTCTCGACTCTAAGAACATCTCCTTCTTTCACCCTGTACTGTTTACCGCCTGTTTCAATTATCGCGTACATAAATTCTCGTTCTCCTCTCGCTCTGTCTCGCCGAAACCCAGGCACATGCCTCATGTGCATGTTTTTCTTTGCCCGTTTCGTGCGGCGGAGCGATAAATGCCCGCAGGAAGGAGTTTACCACACCAAGATGTATTATGTCAAACATGTCCGTCACCGGCTATCACCATGTTGGCTGAGGCGTTTACATCCACACCTCTTGTCATGTCTTTTGCGTCTTTGGCGTCCATAGGTATTGCCTTAGCGTAAGTTCTGAAAACCTTTCGGATTTCCACTAAGATTCTCTTCCCGACCAGACCCCCTGCACCGTCAACATCTAATATATACCCGTTTATCCTGGCAATCCCATTTGTTGGATTCGAAGCATGTTGCTCCTTGATTTCCACCTCCAGGATATCGCCTACGCTGACAGGGATAGCCATTTTCTTTATCGCTTCCTGACTTCCGGTGATGATTTCACCTGTATCCTCGATATGGAAATTGGGGTTGCCCTTTACATAAATAGCTTTACCTGTTTCCTGCTCAAGTCTTGTAAGGTTTCCTCCGCCCTGCCCAATAAGAAGGGACGCCACATTGGGGTGCAGAGCGACTAACATAGCTTCCTGGTCAGTCTTTGCTGCAATCCGCTTTAGCCCTCGCTCAGCTTTGAACGCAAGAGTCTCTTCTGATAGTATTAGCCCTCTGCCGTCACAATATGGACATGATCGTGTAAGAACCTCCTGAAGCCCGGGCCGGGTTTTCTTGCGTGTCATCTCAAGAAGGCCAAGATGAGTAAAACCAAGGACAGACGCCTTGGTCTTATCTTTCTTTAATTCTTCTTCAAGCCGTTTTGCGACTTGCCCGCGAGCTTCTTCAGAATCCATGTCTATGAAATCAATGACGATTATCCCACCGATATTTCTGAGTCTTAAGTGATGAGCTATGGCACTGGCTGCTTCAAGATTCGTCTTTAGGACTGTATCCTGGAGATTGGTAGTGCCCGTGTAGCGACCTGTATTCACATCAATACTTGTTAAGGCTTCCGTCTCATCAAAAACGATGTACCCTCCGCATGATAACCACACTTTAGGGCGTAAGGCCTTTTCAATCTCATCGTCGATTCCATAGGTTTCCCAAATAGGGGTTTCATTCTCGTAAAGTTTCAGCCTGCTCCTTAATCTGGGCGACATTATGTTTATGATATCTTCGGCTTTTGCGAACTCGTGCTCATCATCGATAATGAAAGCGTCAACATCATCAGTCAGAAGATCCCTCATGATCCTGTAAATCAGGTCATAATCCCGATGGAGAAGACAAGGCGCAGATGCCCTACGCGCCTTTTGCTTCACTCGACGCCAGAGTTTCACCAGAAACTTAATCTCCGAAGTGACTTCGCTTTCGTCTTTGCCTTCAGCCGCAGTCCGAACAATAACCCCGTACCCCCTGGGCATGGCTTTGCTTGCAGCCTTCTTTAATCTGGCTCTCTCCTCATCATCGGTAATTCGTCTGCTTATTCCCACATAATCCACAGTAGGCATAAGCACTACGTTCCTACCGGGCAAAGTCACCTGAGTCACTACCCTTGCGCCCTTCGTGCCGATAGGCTCTTTAGTTACCTGAACAATGATATCCTGGCTTTCCTTGAGAATATCCTTGATTGAAAGGTCTTTCAAATCTTCTATATCTACGTCGTCAAACTGCCCTTCCCTGGCCTTGAGCGCATCATCCACATATAGGAACGCATTTCGCTCAAGCCCTATATTAACAAAAGCAGCTTGCATGCCTGGTAAAACATTCTCAACTCTGCCCTTATATATGTTGCCGACGTGCCTTTGATGAGCGGATCTCTCAATATAGACTTCAACAAGTCTGCCGTCCTCCACAACAGCTGCCCGGGTTTCACCTGTCCCGGAACTAACAACAATCTCCTTGGACATTCGTCCTCACTCCTCAAATAAGTCCCCAATGGGGAAATACCAAATCTTATAACATAGAATCAATTACCAGGGCAGACATAATTTACCGCAACAAGACTTATAAAGCCCCTCTCGGGTGATATCCATGAGGACACTGTCATTTTCAACCCTCATGGATTCCAGAATAACCTCTGCCAAATCGAACGGCCTGACATTCCCCTTTGAACCTGAGGCGCAAATGGCATGAATTGATATTGGGGAACTATGGGTATCTACGCAGATTTCATAGATCAGCGGACGAATATCAACTCTACGGATGCCTTTAGGGGTAACACGCGTAACCTCGATGGAATCCCTCGCTAAAATTGCATCTACAGCTGTCAAGACAGTGTCCTTGCACATTTCTGCCTTGCCATGCAAATCCAATCTGTAGGATGCAACCTGAATAATGACGGAAAGAGCAGGCGTGTCCGGAGGCAGAATCCGCGAGGAGACGATCCTCATCCCGTCAGGGAAAGACTCATTCAGCCTTTCCGATGCCGGATCCACATCCACTGATTCTTTCAACAGAATATCAACAAACTCTGAACAGCTCGACACCCCTACAGGCAAAGCAGGAGAAAATGACATTCGCGGGCGGGGGTTGAATCCTGCCGATAATGTAAAGGGCAATTTCGCTCGCCTTGCCGACCTCTCTACTGTTCTAATGAAGTCCAGATGGGACATGTACTTGGTTGGACCGGTCTTGGTCATCTGAATTCTCCAAGCGCAAGCCGGCTTTTCATAGTCATGTAGGGGCGCTCCTGTAGCGCTCATTCTGATGTCTCCTTCCCGACCCCGGACATGACTCTTGGCGAAACTTCAAGGTCACTGCAGACTCCACAGTCAGAACACCGCCCGAAGCGGCAGTCAGGCGTCAATACTCCGCGTAATGCCCGTTCTGCTTCTTGTATCAAGAATTCCTTAGACACCCCACAGCTTATGTGATCCCACGGTAGTATATCGCTACATTCCCACTTAGTGTTCCCATAGAACCCTGGGGAGATATTGGCCGATTCGAATGCGTCCATCCACTTGTCAAATCGGAATTCACTGTCCCATGCACAAAACTTGCATCCCTTGCGGTAAGCAGCTTCAATGACCTGCCCCAACCTTCTTGAACCCCGGGACAAGACTGCCTCAAGGAAGCTTTTGTCAACATCGTGCCATGTAAGCCTAAGCCCTTTGCCTCGAAGGTGCTTCTTGAGGTATGCCTGTCTTGCCAAAAGCTCTTCCCTGGGCATCTGCGGTTGCCATTGGAAAGGAGTGTGAGCCTTTGGCACAAAGGACGAGACGCTTACTGTAACTTCAGGCGCCTTCTTGATGCCTGCCCGCCTAAGCTCACGCCTACCACACGAGAGTGTTTCCTTTGCCATATCCACGATTCCCTTTAAGTCGTCTTCCGTCTCAGTAGGCAAGCCTATCATAAAGTATAGCTTCAGACTATGCCACCCTTCCGAGAATGCAGAAGTTGCAGCCTTGATTAGATCCTCATAGGTTACGCCTTTATTGATTACGTTTCTGAGTCTTTGTGTACCTGCCTCAGGAGCGAATGTCAGCCCTGTCCTTCGTCCTTTTTGCACTTCTTTCGCAAGATCCACGGAAAACGAATCAACGCGAAGAGACGGAAGACTCACAGAAACCCCTTGGTCATTGTGTTTTGCCAACAGCTCACCGGCAACCTCGCGCACATGGGAATAATCCGCGCTCGACAGCGACATGAGTGAAATCTCGTCGTAGCCTGTATGTTTTAAAATGCTTTCCGCAAGCTCCAGGGCCTCATCGGGGCGCCTCTCCCTGACAGGCCTATATACCATACCTGCCTGGCAAAAACGGCATCCTCTTGTACAACCACGAAACACTTCAAGAACAGCGCGATCGTGAACAATCTCTGTAAGTGGCACAACCAGTTTGTCGGGATACTCGACCTGATTAAGATCCCGTACCACTCTCTTCTTTACAGGGTAAGGCGCAGCAGGGTTCGTAGGCTTGATTTCCTTAATCTTCCCATTTGCAAAGTATGATACCTTGTAGAATGACGGCACATAGACACCGGGTACACAGGCCAATCTTTGAAGCAGCTCCAGGCGGGGAAGGTGGCTTGCCTTCCAATCCTTGTATACATCCACTATTTCCTCTATCGCCTCTTCCCCTTCACCAATGAGAATTGCATCCATGAAATCAGCGATAGGTTCCGGGTTGTATACGCATGGCCCACCTGCGATTACCAGGGGCTCGTCTTCGCCCCTCTTTGCGGAAAGCATCGGTATCCCTGCCAGATCCAGCATAGCCAGGACATTAGTATAGGATAGCTCGTATTGGAGGCTGAAACCAAGAATATCAAAGTCTCGGGCACAGTGACGGGATTCCAGAGCATATAAAGGAATTCCGGAATTCATCATAGAGTCATACATATCAGTCCATGGCATGAACGTCCTTTCACATACAACGTCGTCTCGCTTGTTCAAAACATGATAAAGGATCCTCAGCCCCAGATGGGACATGCCAATCTCATATGTGTCGGGAAAAGCAAGAAGCACTTTTACATCGACATCGTCATGGCTTTTTCGTGTAGCGTTCCATTCACCGCCAACGTAACGGATGGGCTTTTCGACGTTCATAAGGATTCTCTCAAGTAGCCCTGAATCTATTTCCATTATAAACAATACCTTCTTTAAGGTCCGCTGTGTCCTTTATTGTCCTAGTATTTCTACTCTTTGCTGAGTCCATTTGTTATTCTATCAAATTTCCCTTCCCTCCGCTACGACTACCGCAAAGCCTTATCTTACTATGCGACGGACAGAGACACTCGGGCCGTACCTGCCCATTCCTTCCAAGACATCCACCTCGGTAAGAAAACCCAGTACATTCAAGTTGCCGTCAAGCACCATCACAACATTAATTTTCCCAGGTGTAAATTTCCTTGTCACTTCTACTAAAGGAGTCTCTTCATGTGAAGCGATAATTTCTGCGTACATCGATCCGTCTCTCATTAATCTCTCTTTTTTTCGTAGGCTGTCTCTAATAC
>JAKPFY010000139.1 GCA_029551185.1 Bacillota bacterium | reverse complement strand
TGTTTAGTGCAGACTAGAACTACGGGGAAATGCAGAATGGATTTCCCTGAAGTTGCAGAATAGAATTCCGTGTTTCTGCAGACAAAGAAGGCCATTGCAGTGGCCCCCCAGAACACCCCTTGTGGACAAACATGAGGGGGGTCGGGAGGATGCTTACAATGGCACAGATAAATTCTATCAGACAACTGTTCTTTGAGAAAGGCCTGGGTTATGCTGAAATCGCAAGGGCCACGGGTTTTGACGTGAAGACTGTGAAGAAATACATACTGATGGAAGATTTCAATCAACCTCTTCCGAAGCCAAAGCAGATTCGTGGCTCTAAACTGGATAAATACAAAGAGCAAATCGACGAATGGATGGTGTCAGATAAGCAGGAGCGGAAGAAGCAGCGCCATACAGCGAAAAGGATTTTCGACCGGCTTGCAAAGGAGCATCCTGGGTTCGATTGCTCTTACCGCTTGGTAGCAGATTATGTCTCCCGGAAGAAGAAGGAGATCTACGGCGAGCAAGAAGGGTTCTACATGCCGCTAATTCATATACCAGGCGAAGCGCAGGTGGACTTTGGCGAAGCTGACTTCTTTGACAGAAACGTGCGTTGTACAGGCCACTATTTGAACGTGTCTTTTCCACACAGCAACGCAGGCTACCTGCAGGTGTTCAAGGGTGAAAACATGCAGTGCCTGGCAGAGGGCCTAATGAATATCTTCGCGCACATAGGAGGAGTGCCGACAAGATTGTGGTTTGATAACCTATCACCTGCAGTCAAGACGATTCTGAAGGATGACGGGCGCGAATTGACAGATGCCTTCTTGCGTTTCAAGAGCCATTACGGTTTTGCCACTGCCTTCTGCAATCCGGGCCAAGGCCATGAGAAGGGCAGTGTGGAGACGAAAGTAGGATATCACCGCCGTAACATGCTGGTACCTGTACCCAAAGTAGATGATTTGAAGGAGTTCAACCGCCGACTCTTAGAGGAATGCGATCAGGACATGCTGCGGCCTCATTACTTGAAGAAACGTCTTCACAGAGACCTTTTTGAAGAAGACTTAGAAGCTTTCCTATCCTTGCCGTCTGTGCCTTTTGACGCATCTGAAATCAAGGTAGTGCGCACAAACAGCTATGCCAAGTTTACTTTGAACAACGGGAAGCACACGTATTCCACGGCTCCCCGTTACGCAAAAAGCCAGGTGTTTGTGCAGCTAACAGCGTATGATGTCATTGCTTTCGATGAGAATTACCGGGAGATCATAAGGCACCCCAGGCTTTACGGCGACTATGAACAAGAGAGTATGGACTGGCTGCCTTACCTGACGCAGTTATCCAGGCGACCCGCAGCGTTGAAGTACACCGGCATCTACCCGATGTTGCCTCAAGAGGTACAGGCGTTCTTGGACTCGTGTAGCTACCAGGCTAAGAAAGAGACCCTGAGGGTCCTGGCCGAACTGAGCGAGAAAAGCAGCTTCAGCAAAGCCGCCGAGGCTGTCAGAAACGTCATCTTGCATGGCGCACGGGATGCAGACAGCATTGTGGCTATGTTCAACAGGCTAAACGGCGATATCACGGATTTGGCCCCTATGGTTCTGCCGGCCAGCGTTCCTGAAATGCCGTCGGTCAAGCCAAACCTGAGCGACTACGACCACATGCTCTTCAGGGAGGGCGAAGCCTGTGAAAGCTGAAATCGCTGAGTGCTGCAAACGCCTCCGGTTAAGCAGGAACATTGCTGCTATCTGCGACCAGATGGAAGCTGACAGCTATCAAGAGTATTTGCTGAAGATACTTCAGCATGAACTTGCCTACCGGGAGACTGCCCGGAGGAATCGACTGATCAAACAGGCAGGGTTCTATTCATTGAAGACGTTTGAAGGGTACTGCTTCGATGAGATTCGATTCCCGGGCGAACTGTCGGTTCCTGCACTAAAGACGACAGCGTTCATTGATGAAAAGAAGAATCTCGTGCTCTATGGCAATGTGGGCACGGGGAAAACGCACTTGGCTACAGCAATCGGCGTCGAGGCTTGCAACAGAGGCAAGACTGTGCGCTTCTTCCGCACGGCCGCCCTAGTCAATCAACTTAACGAGGTTCAGAAGAGCGGAGAGATCAGCCGGTTCTTCAAGCAATTAGCCAAGACGGACCTTCTGATCTGTGACGAGTGGGGGTATGTGCCTCTGGACCAGGCAGGATCCAAGCTTCTGTTCCAGGTCATCTCAGACTGCTATGAGCAAAGGAGTGTGATCATAACCACAAACCTTGAGTTTAGCAAATGGGTAAACGTCTTCTATGATGAGCAGATGACCGCTGCCATGATTGACCGCTTGGTCCATCACAGCTACCTTCTGCTTTTCGATGGCCAGAGCTATCG
>JAKPFY010000133.1 GCA_029551185.1 Bacillota bacterium | reverse complement strand
CAGCTTCCAAGGGTTGCCTATAGCGTCAAGTTTGTGCCCGGCTGCTTTCAGCACGCTTTTGGGGGTAGCAGCCAAGACCGCGCCTGACACCTTCTTCGCAACAGGACCAAACACTCGCTCAACCAGCGGGCGCGCCAGAGTTTGCTCGCGCTCGCTAGGCACTCTGCCGAGCGCGGTGACCTGCTCAACCCGCTCCTTGACTGAAAGCTCCTTGCCTGCCGTAAGAAAATACATGACCACGCTTGTCACACTTGCAAAAGCAAGGAATGCAGCCAAAACAGGCATCACGTTACCCCCCCCATCACACCTCGATCGCGACTATCTTTCGAATCAACAGAATACCGATAACCTCCCCGGCTAATGCGATACCAATCATCAGTTTCCCTATGGGATGTGCAAACAGGATGCTAATGTACTCAGGATTAACTGCAAAAAGGAAAATTACCAGCACAATAGGAAGGACTCCTATAATAAGACCTGACAATCTACCCTGGGCTGTCAGCGTCTTGATTTCTTGGCGCAATTTTACACGCTCCCTGATAGTCTCTGCTATATTGTCTAAGACTTCAGCCAAATTGCCGCCGATCTGTCTCTGAATGAGAACTGCAGTAATGACCAACTCCAGGTCCTCACTGCCTACTCGATCCACCATGCTCATGAGAGCGGTCTCTGTCGGAGAACCCAAGCTCATTTCCTTCATGGCAGCAGCGAACTCACTTGAAATCGGAGGTGACATCTCACGGGATACCATATCCATGGCCTGTAAGAAACTATATCCAGCTCTAAGCGAGTTCGACATTATGATGAGGGCATCCGCAATTTGAGAGTCAAACTTCGCAAGTCTTGCCTTCTGTCTATACTTCACGTAGAAGTTGGGAAGAAAGCCTCCTGCAAATCCCAATATCACTGAAAACAGTAGATTATGGAATATGACCCACCCATAACACGCCCCTAAGACGACGAGGATGATAGACAGCGCCATGAACTCCGACCCACGAAGAGAGATGTCTGCCCTTGCCAGGTCCAACTCCAACCCGGAAGCGTACCTTTGACCTTCGAAAACCTTACCAAAGGCTGTGAGAATACCACGAAAGAATCCTTTGTCTCTCTGAGCACTGACTCCAATCTTAGGCTTGGCCTGGGTTTCTGAGAATCGAGACAGTCTTTTCAGACCTTTTCCACGATCACTCATAAGCCTTGCAATCCCATAGATTACTAACGTAACACATATAAACACCAAGCCTGAGACTGATATCACAAATGCCTGTCCCGGCATATTATCAGCTTCCCTCCTAAGCTAACTGCACCCATTGACCCCCTGGGTCTCGGCCTGTATTAACCCACCCCACCTTACGCTGTTACAAACCAATTACGGCTCTTTGTCGGACACTCGCTAGACGTAATTCACAAACATCCCGGGAGGCACTTTTATGCCCGCCTCCTCAAACTTACTCAAGAACTTCGGCCTGATACCGGTCGCCCTGAATCTCCCCATGATCGTCCCTTTCTCATCAATTCCGGTTTGCTCAAAAATGTAAACATCCTGCAAAGTTATGACATCGCCTTCCATACCTAGCACTTCAGTGAGATGGGTGATTTTTCGGCTTCCATCTCTCAGCCTTGCCTGATGCACGATAAGATCTATGGCTGAAGAAATCTGCTCCCGAATAGCCCGAAGAGGTAAGTCCATCCCTGCCATGAGCGTCATAGTCTCCATCCTTGAAAGCATGTCACGGGGGGAGTTGGCATGGCCTGTTGTCATTGAGCCGTCGTGGCCTGTGTTCATCGCCTGGAGCATGTCAAGGGCCTCCCCAGATCTGACCTCTCCCACAACAATCCTGTCAGGTCGCATTCTCAAGGCATTCCTCACAAGGCCACGAATGGTAATGGCACCCTTGCCTTCAATGTTAGGAGGCCTGGCTTCAAGCACAACCACATGTTCCTGGCGGAGCTGGAGTTCTGCTGCATCTTCAATGGTAACTATTCGCTCATCCGGCGGAATAAATGAGGAGAGCACATTTAGAGTCGTTGTCTTTCCGGAACCTGTCCCTCCGGACACGACTATGTTTAACCGTGCCTTGACCGCACCCTCGAGGAACTCCAGCATCTCAGGCGTGAGAGTCCCTAACCTAATCAGGTCATCAGTAGTCAAAGGTTCCCTTGCGAATTTTCGAATGGTAATGCATGGCCCTACAAGAGAAATCGGCGGAATCACCGCATTTACTCGGGATCCGTCAGGGAGCCTTGCATCCACCATAGGACTGGCGTCATCTATACGCCTCCCAATAGGTGAGACGATCCTATCTATGATGTGCCTGACGTGGTCTGCATCGCGAAATCGGATAGACGTCTCTTCAATTTTGCCTCCCCTTTCAATGTATACACTGTAAGGACCGTTCACCATAATTTCCGTTATGGTCTCATCACCCAAGAGAGGAGTAATAGGACCGAATCCCATCACATCATCAATAACCTCTGTGATAATCCTAACTTTCTCTGACCGTATCAAAGGTACCGGCTCTTCATCAAGGACCTTCATTGCTATGGATTCGACTTCCTTAGCCAGTCGCTGCCTATCTTCTGTACTTGCGGTGCTCTCAATAAGCTCTTCCTCTATTTCCTTGACAAGCCTATGGTGAATCTTTTCCTTGATTGCAAGGTAAGGGTCTTCCCACCGAGCCTTCTCAGCTTGAAACATGATACCTTCGTCTGTAGACTTCATAGCATAAGGCCGGCCATCATATAGCCTTTCCGCAGACCCTGTTCCGCCTCTTACGTGCGATCCGGCTTGCGGCCCAGCAGTCTGAGGCCGGGAGCCGATGATTTCAGGCATAACTCCGCCGGAAGGCTTCGTCCGTCTTGAAGTCTCCTGCTTTTGCCCTGGCTTACCTCTTTCCAGTCTTTCTTTTAGCGACATTTGTCTATCACCCGTTCAAAAACATACTAAAGATCGATCCGTGGATGCCTGCGGTCTTCTTGCCGGATGAAAGTTTTTGACCTTTAGAAGCCTTCTTGGAAGCTGCATCTCCCTCACCCTGGGGAATGATTATCCTGACAAGGTCCCGGATGGCAAGGGATACCTTGGCAGTGGGATAACTTATGACAAACGGCGTTCCTTTGTTGACTGACTGGGATACCACCCGTTCTTCATTGGGGATATATACATCCACTTTTCGCTCGAGAGTCTTCTCTATCTCGTTAATATCCAAGCCATGCTCCCTGGACGGCCTGGATAGCGCCAACTTAACCTTGCTGCTTTCATAGCCTAAGGATTCCATTATCTCAAGACATACTTTAGCATTTTTGATAGAAGGAAGGTCTGTAGACGTAACAAGAAGGATAGTGTCAGCCATATCCAGACCTGCAAGAGATATATCATCAAGTCTTTGAGGGAGATCAACAACAACAAAATCGTAGGATTCGGCGAGAAGCCCCAAGACGGCTTCGACATGCCCTTCTGTCACAGCTTCTGCCTGCTCCGGACGGAGCGGTGATGCAAGCACATGAATCCCTGTGTTGTGCGCAAGGAGGCACGCTTCTACAGTCTCTGAGTCCACCTCTTCTTCCCTTTCCCTGGCAATATTCGCGATGGTCCTCACAGGAGATGTGTCTAACATGATAGCCACATCTCCGAACTGCAGATCAAGGTCAACTAAGACTACCTTGCAATCTCGCTCCTTCCCAAGTTCAGCAGCGAGGTTCACTGCAATCACAGTCTTCCCGACTCCCCCCTTAGCGCTGAACACCGAAATGACCCGCCCGAGCTTTCTCTGGAGAGGCATGCTTGGCATCAATCGAGCCCTCCTCTGAATTTCCATATCATGTGTCCTACGTATTGTGCTAACCAGCTCGTCAGCGGAAAAGGGTTTCACCAAATATCCTCTGGCCCCTGCTGCTATGGCTTCTCTTAGGTACTCCTGCTCTCCCTGGACTGATACGATCACCACAGCAGTAGTCATAGCCATCTCCACAGAGATTATCCGTGTAGCCTCTATCCCGCCCATAACCGGCATATTTATATCCATAAGAATGATATCCGGCTTAAGCCACTTTGCGAGAGCCACAGCTTCCTTGCCGTTTTCAGCTTCACCTATCACAACAAATCCACCGTCAAACGCAAGAAGCTTCTTGAGATTCTCCCGCGTCTCCGCTATATCGTCTACTATCAGAACCTTGATTTGGGATTTTCCCACTTAGTTCACTTCCCAAACATCTCGGCATCAATTTCGAAAGCCTCCAACGCCTCGCCCTTTACCATATAATCCAAGAATACCGTTTCACCAATCCGGACAATCCTCGGTGTAATCAATATTATAAGCTCACTTTCCCCACGCTCGAATTTCTCGCTCCTGAACAAACCGCCGATAATCGGAATATCTCCGAGAATGGGGAGCTTCTTCACAATCTTTGCCTCAGTGGTATGGATAAGACCGCCTATTGCAATGGTTACACCGTCTTCCACTATTAAATGAGTAGATGCTCTCCTGGTTTTCAGCGCAGGGACAGTCGCAAGTCCTACATCCAACGCATTGTTCCAATCAAGAGAGGACACTTCCGGTCTGATATCCAGGACAACTCTACCTCTTGTGTCCACTGTAGGGAGCATGTCAAGTTTTATTCCGTACGGCCGCCACTCAAAGACTATCTTCCCGTCCACTTGCCCGAGAAAAACAGGGATTTCGCCTCCGACCAGGAACTCCGCACGTTCTCCGCTTAACGTCAAGAGACTGGGAGCTGCTAAAATCTTCGCTAAGTCTTGACTCACCAGTGCATCAAGAACCGCGCGTATGGGACTGAGCCGCCACAACTCCGTTACGATATTGTCTATAGGCAGCCTAATCTGCCATACATCTTCAGGACCGGCGCCCTCAAGGCCCAGCCTCAGTGGAGATGTCCACTCGCCAAACGTAACTGAACCCGGGCTAAATGCGTTGTCATGTATACTGCCCCATGTTATCCCCAAGTTCTTCAGAGCGCCTGAGTTAATCTCCACCACTTGTACCTGAAGAAGGACTTGAACCGGATTTGCCACATCCAGTAGAATTACCGCGTCCTTACTGAACAGCTCAGCTATTTTTTGCACTCTCTTGAGATCATTCTGGGACTCTACGCTACCTTCCAGCAAGAGCTTCCCGTCAACAGACCGCACGTTTACGGTAGGCAAGTTTATGTAGTCACTGACTCTCTCCTGTAAGGTAACCTCAGGAACTACCGACACCGGCGGTTCCGGAGGCAGGACAGGCGCCGGGGGCAACTCGGGTTCAGCTTCAACCACCCGGAGCACACTTACCACTTTCTTAGCGTAAAGCTTTGCTATAGCTTCCGCTCGCAGCTTAGCATGCTCATCAGGCACTTCTCCTTCCAGGAGGGCTGTTCCGTCTACCACCATCACTCCTATGCCGGGCGCTTGAAGTGCTCGGATGATTCTTTCCTTAAGCTCTGCGTCAAAATCGACTGCAGGCACCCCTTCAGTCTCGTACCTTGTATCCTCAGCATCAACTTCTTCAACAGCCTCCTCCAAAGTAGCAACCTCCGGGACTACTTCAACCTCAACAGCGACCTGCTTGATTCCTTCCACAGGCGTCTCTACGTCCAAGAAGTTCAGAACCTGAGGCGCGAAAAGCCTGGCAAATTCCTCAGCCCGCTCCGCATCGCCCGGGGTTTTCACAAGTCCTTCAAGGATAATCGCGCCTTTTACCACACGTACATGTACACCCTCAATTCCCATATCCGCCGCGACTTGGGTCGCATCTATTGCAGGTGGTGGAGGCGGGGTTTTCGGGTTCAGCACAGTAATAAGATTGAGGACTCTGTCAGTGTAAGCCTTGGCTATCTTGTCCGCGCGCTCATACTCGGCGTCTGTCGCGCATGTCCCTTCCAGGAGCAGTGTAGACTTGGCAAACCTCAACACAACACTGTCAAGCCCGATGATATCGTGGATTTCTGAGATGAGGTCTTGGTTATCTTCGTATACCCTAATATCATATCCTGTACGTCCGGACGAGTCCCAAACATACAGGGTGGTCCTACCCTCAGCCTTACCATTGATGATGATTTCGGTCTTGGAGACCACCACAATATCAGCGATGTTTGGGTTGGCCACCGCAGCCCTTACCACGTCCTCCGCATAGAGAATCCTGGAACATCCCACAACAACCCCAAAAGGCATGCTGACCGTAAATGCCAAAGGCTCCTTTGCCTGCACCGGACCAATCTGAAGAGGAGTTTTCTCCTCGGCATAAGCCGGCAGCGCATACATAATAAGGATTAAGACAAGTATCAGCGTAGTCATTCCATTTGAGTAAAGCGTGATGCGCCTTGACCGTCTTTCCCGTTCCGTCACGGTTGGGACACCTCCCCGACTTCAACCAGAGTAATATAGGTGATTTGACTTCCTCTGATTACCTCTACTATTGACGGCGCCTTGGCATCACTGACAGCAGCCACGCTTTCTCGCGGCTTGGTCACACCGGGCGCAGCCGAAACAGTGGCAGCAGGCTGCCGCGCCTCGCTGTTGCCGGCGCCGGTCTTAGGAGGCGACCAGCCTTTTACTTCCTTTAGTAAATCGTGAGAAACTACACCCTGACCCTTTGTAGCACTTGCAAACATAGGACGCAGAGCAAGGCGCAGCTTGCCTATTTTTTCAGCGAGAGCTAACCTCTCTGCCTCGCCAGGTTCTACAGCCAGCGTAACGCTGGTTGAGACTTTCGCTTTGCCCTGAGTCTTATCTTCAGTCTCTTGGGCTACTGCCAGCACTTCTATATCCTCCAGCACTGTGAAGGCTACATCCCCGGTTTGTCCGACTCCGCTCGCAGTCACAATAATGTCCACCTTATCTCCGGGTTTGACAAACCCTGCAACACCCACGACCTCGTCAACAGGGACAGTTACTGCCCGCATGTGGCTGGGAACTGACGAGACCAAGCCGATACGCTCATCTTCCCGGTAAAGCCTGTCCATAACAATTTGCTCGCCTTCGAGAATCTCGTATTTCGCTGTCATTCCTATGACACTGTCAATATCGCGTACAGCTTTCGGATGAGCTGCTTCTTCAGAAATTTCCCTAACATACACTAAGTCCTGTGTAATTTTTGTCCGTGGAGAAATGGCTGATTTCGCAACAACCACTCTGACGGTCTCCGCAGAAACAGGCTTAGGCGCTATGGCTCTCCCAAGGTATATGTAAACCGTGCCCGCAGCCACAAGTCCACAGGCAATAGCGAATAAGATTATCATTCTCCCCCTCTTCATCCGGCCCCCTCCTCGTGGTTATTCCTCTAACCTATATGAGACCACTCCGTAGTCATCCTTGTTGCTTAGGTCTCCCTCAGTCGCCATCCTTATGAACCAGCCCCAGACTGACCCGTCATCGTCTACTTCCTTCAGTATGAATGCGGCAAATCCGCGGAGTTCCACATCGTCACGGCCAGAGGCGAACAAGGACTTTACCACCGGCAGTATAACAACTCTTGGACACCCCTTGACATAGTGGTCAATTGTGCACGGAGGGTCGTGTTGACATTTAGCAAGCCTGTTGTTGACCCCTTTTTTGGTGGGGCCTGCCATGTTGCCCGGCTCCGTCTCGATTATCGTAGGAATTGTATCCCCTATCTCCAGGGTCATCTGGTAACCGATTTCAATATTGTCCTGGTAGTTCCTACCACCTGTGCCACCCAGTGCAAGCGCCGCGAAGTTTCCCGGTCCTATATCATCACCCTTTTTCGTGTGAGGGCTGTACTTTACAATTTGCAGAATCGGCTCCATCCCTTGGCCTTCCGGAGGTTCAAATTCAGGCTTCCAAACCACACCGAAAGGAACTACGCCAAATGCGCTTTTCACTGTGCCTACCCTGGCCTTAGCACTTGCCTTCACGTCAGTTGAAGAGAATCCGAGCACTCTCGCGAAGCCAAGTGAGACTGTTTTGGATGTGATGACCTTGATTGTACTGCCATCAGCCAGCACCTCAGCAGTTACACCGCCCTCGCAAACACCGTTGTCTATAGCGTAGGCTTCCGCAACATCCTGAGCTTCAGCAGGATACTTCGGGAGTTTCTGCACACCTGCCAAGGCTGCAGCATCAGCGGCATTGGACAAGGCGACCTTAGTGTAATAAAGCAATCCTGCATCTACCACAAGAGCGGCAATCCCAAGAAGCGCAACTAAAGTTACAGCTACTATTATTAAAACACTGCCTTTCTGTTGCGAAAAGACATCGCGAGCTTTCCATTTCAAGAAGTCCACCCCCTCAGGAAATGCTATGTAGCATTTCACTCGATACGCATCTTCGTCACTCCGCGGACTGTATAGGGATTCGGAAGAATACTGCCGACAAAAGGCATTATGATAGCGACAGGATACTCTACTTGAACTGTCAGTTGCTCACCCCGCTTACGGGACGGGGCGGATATGGCAACAGTAACCTTGGCAATGTCAAGCGCGCTTGCAGCGCTCTTCGCTCTGGCTTCGATAATAGTGTCATCCGGGTTGATTACACCGACTCTGGCGCCTTCGCGGGCCGCGTGAGAGACTATGAGCTGTGCGCTGAACACACGCCCAAACTCAACAATACCTGAAAGCAAGAGAAGGAGTAACGTAAGGACAAGTGCCATCTCAACGAGTGCCTGGGCCCGGTTGTCTCGTAACACGCCGATTCTCATAGTGTCTTTCACCTTGCATCTCCCGTTTTCGTATTCAAACGACTATACATGATACAGAACATTGTCAGAGTCTCTTTGGAACTCGGCGTTGTGTGGCAGTCTACTATTAACCTGCCATTAACCTGTAAGTTAAAGCCCAATGACTTGAAAATCCGCGATCACTGCAACGACTAAACCAATGGCAATAGCAACTGAGTAGGGTATTGAAAGACCTGATTTCGGTAAGTAATCATGAGATCTTGTGTGTTGAAATGTCCTGAGACCCCGTCCTATACTGCCAGGAATGACATAACCTATGAACCCCGCCAACCAAACCAAAATCGAAATAAGGACGACCTTAAGACGGCCATGCTTGGCAAGAATAATAATCGATATGAGTCCGCCTGCTATAGCCCCGTATAACATGGAAAACAATGCGCCTTTTGCACCGAGAACAGCCCCGATAGCACCTAAGAGTTTTACATCGCCTGCACCTATGCCGCCCATGGCAAAAGGCACAAGTAGAAGGGCAATCCCGGCGAGTGCCCCCAGCGCGGACCAAGCCAAACCCTTGATACCACCTGAAGCCATGCCAATTACGAGTCCGACTGTCATACCGGCAAACACCAGATAATTGGGAATCCGCCGCTCCCTATAGTCGAACCACACAGCTATGGTAGTGATTAAGCATGCAATACATATCTGGAAGATAATATTCACCTACTATCAAGATGATGT
>JAKPFY010000121.1 GCA_029551185.1 Bacillota bacterium | reverse complement strand
ATTACTACAATCACCGGCGACGTCATGGCAGTCTGAAGAATAAAGCACCCATGGCGTTCTACCGCAGTAATGTTGGCCAAGATGTCAAACCAGCAATGATGGTGGCCTAAATAAAGGGCAACCATGTGATAGTTGAAACACTAAGCAGATATTCTCCCAAAATGGGGGGGCAAACCGATAGGAGGTTATCACTATGGGTTTTCTGAATACGCAGAACCGTCGGGTTCTAACTGAAAGCAAGGAGGGATTAAGTTGGAAAATGCATCGGACTTGATACTCTTGATGGGAACGAATCCGCTCCCGAATTATGTGGCGTTTAAATGCGTGAAGACCGTAAATCCAAACCTACATCGTCTATGGATAGTCCACTCAGAAGACCGGCCCGAGCAAAGTTTCGTGGGGACAAAGGAGCTTGCTGAGGTTCTAAAAGATACGCTTAGAGATGAAGGCGAGACTATTGAGATAAACCTAGTTCCGCTGAGAGACATCTCGTCTGCTAGAAGGATTCAGGAAGACCTTGAGAACCGTTTGCTCACACACCTTAAAGGACCGAATCAGCTTTACCATCTCAACTACACGGGCGGTACCAAGGCCATGGCGGTTCATACCTACCGAAAGCTGGAGGCGGAACTAAAAGAACGCTGTAGCTTTTCCTATTTAGATGCCCGCGATTTTGCCTTAAAGGACGACCAAGCCGGCGTTCTGACCGGTGACTTGCGAAACGAGATCCAAGTTGATTTGGAGACCTTGATGCGAATACACGATTACGAAAAGGGCATAAGCACGCCGGCTCCCGATTGGCCCGAAGTTCTGGACAAAATGGCTAGAATCATAGAAGAAAAGGCACTGGTTGACTACCTCGATTGGGTAAGAACTTTCCTCAACAGCCATTACTTTAGACGTCACCCCTTTAGGGGTCTAGCTTTTATTGAAAGACAAAAGGATTTCTGGAAGGAAAACAGATTAGTTGACAACGACGGTAGAATTATCCCCGAAAAAGCGGATGAATTTCAAGAAAAGTTTCGCAGCATAACTCCCCCCCGCGTTCTGGAGCTGCTTCAGTTGATTCCCTCAGAACACGCCCCGCTAGAAGGGGATAAATGGTGGATTCCCCGGCCAAATACAAGTAGCAACAGAGAATACCACGAGAGAGCGGAAGTGCCCATTAAGGGTTTCCTCCATGGGAAGTGGTTGGAATCCTATGTGTGTAGAGTACTGAGAGACAACCTTCAGGAACTTCCCACAGGGACAAGAAGAAAAGTCAGCGTGGACAAAAACTGGCGAATCCTCAAGCGGTCCAACCGCCAGGATGGCAAAGACTTTGAGCTGGACGTGATAATAGTTTACGGATATCAAGTTACCGGCATTTCTGTGACAACCGCCGTTCTAGAAGGGATCTGTAAACAGAAGGGTTTTGAAGTTATGCATCGAGTAAATCAGATTGGCGGTGATGAAGGGAAAGCAATCCTTGTCACCTGCTTGGACGATAGCAAGAAACACAGGCTAGAGGATGATTTGCAGATCATATCCGGATCGCCCCTAGGAAAAATAAAAGTGCTGGGTATTGAGGACCTGCCTGAGCAAAGATTGTGGCAGGAGATCCGGAAGTTCATTTGGGGGTGAAATCTTGGCGCGGACACTTGCGGCGGTGCTCTTGGATACCACAGGCATACAGCGGTATATTTTCTCCAGCAACAAGCTTAAGGAGAATCTAGGGGCATCGCACCTTGTGGGAAACATCTATCACGATGAGTTGGGCTCTGCGCTACGCGAGTCCTTAGGTGTAACACCCGATCTCGAATCGTGGAAAGAGAAACCTAACCAAGTGCAGATGGCCAACGATGAACAAGTCTTTGAAGTCGGTTACATCGGCGGTGGTAACGCACTACTCTTCTTCCGTTCCCGCGAAGCGGCGGAGCGGTTTGTTGCCGTTTGGACTAAAAGGCTCCTCCTCAATGCTCCCGGGGTGAGTACGGCCGTGGCAATCGACGATTTCGACATAGATGATTTTGCGCAAGAACGGGAAAGACTCCTTCTACAACTGGCCAAAAACAAGAATCGCTACTTCCCAGCCACCACTCTGCCCAAGCACGGTATCACGGCCGACTGCCCTCTGTCGGGAGGGACGGGGGAAATCCCCTGGACCGAGCCGGGAACCCATGCAACACAGTATATCTCCAATGTATCTTACACCAAAATGAATGCGGCTGAGAAAGCGAGAGAAGACATCCGTAAACAGTTTGCCCACGTTCTGGGTCATAAGTACACCTTTACAGATGAAACCAACAAACTGGGACAGATCGAAGGCCACGATTACGTGGCCGTAGTACATATCGATGGCAACCGTATGGGCGCCAGATTTAGACAGTGCAAAGACCTCGCCACTACCAGGCAACTCTCTCAGGATGTTGTGGTGGCTACTTCCCAGGCCTTCGCCGAGCTGCTTAAAGAAATCATTGCCAGAATGGATGATTTGGACGCAGCCGGCATCAAGACAGGTAACGATGTTGATGGAAAAAGGTTTCTACCCGTGCGTTCTATCGTCTTAGATGGCGATGACATCACCTTCGCAACGGACGGGCGCCTAGGAGTCTATTTGGCGGAAAGGTTCATGCATCATGCCGGGCAAAAAGTGCTGAGCGATGGTAGACCAATGCATTTTTGCGCAGGAGTAGCCATCTTCAAATCGCAGTATCCGTTCTTCCGAGGCTACCAAATGGCTGTTGACCTCTGTTCTTCAGCTAAGAGGGCGGAAAGACAGTGGCGAAGAGAATCTTGTTGGCTGGACTTCCACATTGTTCACGGCGGTAAATCTGGTCGCTTAACCGCAATACGCGATGGCTCTTATCGCGCCGGCGACGGAGGCCACCTCGTGTTTGGCCCGTATTTATTGCACGAAACCGATCAAGAGAAGAGTCTCAGATACCTGAAGATGGGCATGAGAGCACTCCGCCATCATTGGCCCCGCTCCAAACTGAAGCAGCTCCGTCGAGTGCTTAGCGAAGGCAGACAAGCGTCTAAAGAGTTTATCAGCTTGATGAAGGCACGAGGGCTTTACCTGCCTGAGACGCCAAAAGGGTATGCCGATGATGGTTGGCAGGATGCTACGCCCTACTTTGCCATGGTGGAACTAATGGAGTTTTACCCAGAAACCCTGATTGTTGAAGAAGGTGAAGAGCATTGATGGAGTTGGAAATACGGATGAAGTTGGAATCACCTGTGCTGCTTGCCAGCGACGAAGACCGCGGGGCGGTGCTAGATGCTGATTTGGTGTTTGACTCCAATGGCGTTCCCTACGTCCCCGGCCGTCGTTTGAAAGGCCTACTCAGAGAACGAGCTCTGGAGGTCGTAGAGATGCTGAACCAGTGCCAACTGTCCCTCTGCGATCATGCCGATCTAGTTGCTGTTTTCGGTCAGGGAGGTGCTGAAACCCCAGCTCCTTTTGTTTTCAACAACCTTTACCTGATGGGCTACCAGCATTGGGGCCCGTGGATTGCATGGGCGCTGCAGGAGTTCCCACGAGTTGTCAACGTTGACAGAGTGATTGCCACTTTCACCCATCTTCGAAGCCAAACTTCCATCAACGAACGAGGAGTTGCAAACCCCAACTCTTTACGCGTCTTCAGAGTAATGAACAAGGGCTTCACCTTTATAGGCACCATCACTTGCACAAAGCGGCACGCTCGAAGCAAGCTTCTCCTGGCACTGGCTTGTGCCAACCTCCGGCGAGTAGGCATGGGTAGGACCAGAGGGCTCGGCGAGGTGACTTGCGATCTATTGGAGAATGGCCAAAGCTTAATTCGACCTGCTCTAAAAGTGCTTAAGGAGGGTCAGTTCGATGGAAGCTCTTCATTTTAGGGTTAGAACAAAAGCTCCAGTAATTATCAGCACAATTGGCGGAGATACGAGTCTGACCCCTACACATGATTACCTTCCCGGGACAAGCATCCTAGGAGCTTTTGTCTCGCGCTATGTATTGCTGACGAAACAACGCGGAGCCGACACAGCGGCCTTACACCTGGATGATACTTTTTTCAGATGGTGCCTAAGCGGCAGCCTGTCTTTTGGCAATGCTTATTTGGTGGCGCGGGGCGAGTATAAAGAATATGAGCTGCTACCAACGCCGCTGTCTTTGGAACAGGAACGTGACAGCAAGACCGTCTACAATCTTCTGTCAGCCGACGGCCCATTGGATGTAAAGACAGACCCTGTTGGAGCCTTCTGTGCATTTGAAGGCAGTCACCTAATAGTTGAGGCCCCCGAGAAGGAACTGCACTTTCACCATACCCGTACGGACCGATTGCGAGGGCGCAGTACGGAAGGGGAGCTATTCAGTTTTGAGGCGCTCAGCGCAGGTCAGGTCTTTGCAGGTCAGATTCTAGGTGAGCAACAGGAACTGGAGAAGCTTAAGGCCTTTTTCGGCAACAGATTCCAGGCAAGTTTAGGCCGTTCGCGTAGTGCCCAATACGGTCAGGTGGAAATGGAATTAGGTGCTATCGAAACGGCCGGCACCGCGGCACAGGCGTGGAACGATCTTTCTGGCGAAAAAGAGGTGGTCATCCAACTTACCTCGCCGGCCATTCTCCGCAATGAGCTGGGCTTTCCCGATGCATCGGTGGAAACGTTTAGGAAATACTTGGCAGAAGCGCTAGGAAGTGAGCAATTTGACATTGAGCAATGCTTTGCACGTACAGAGACAGTGGAGAATTATGTTGCGGTGTGGAAACTAAAGCGGCCGGCAGATCATGCGTTGACAGCAGGGAGCACATTTCTGCTGAGTTTCAGTGAGCCCATAGGCACTAAGCTGGTGGAGCGCCTGAAGCAACTCCTCGAGCGGGGTATCGGTGAACGGCGGAAGGAAGGCTTTGGCCGCCTCATGTTGTTGCCTGAACTTGAA
This sequence comes from Bacillota bacterium, assembly GCA_029551185.1. GTDB lineage: Bacteria > Bacillota > SHA-98 > UBA4971 > UBA4971 > UBA4971. Next base: position 4,596 of record JAKPFY010000121.1, on the reverse strand, counting down.
CCGAGCTACACACTAATGTCCTTAAATGGGCCCAAGCCTCTTAAGCCCGATTACCCCGTTCCCCCAGAGGCCGTCAGGGTCTTTTCAGCCATCATAGAAAGCCACCTTGTGCAACAGATTGAACAGGATGGCGTTGCCTATGCGAATGAACTGTTCAATGATTCGCAGCATAAGTTACCGAACAGTCTCCTAGGCAGACTGGAAATGCTACTCAAACAAGATCCCGAAGGCTTCAGCCCGCGGATCCGTGATTTAAGGAGTACAGCACAGGAAAACCTCCTGAAGTATAAGTCCCGTGGAGCCAGCCTATTTCACGAACTGGCAGACGAACAGAATTCCAAACACCCCAATTGGACAGATTTCTATAACCGCATAAACCAGCAGGAACTTACGCGTCTAGCTGCACTAATAGACCTGAAAATAGATGATAACCCTGAACTGAAAGCCAAGCTCTATCAAGCTTATTGGCTGGCATTCCTGCGACAGACGCGTATCCTTAACCGAAGGGAGGCTCGAGTGGGATGAAAGCAAGCCTAGAACCGGCCAGCGTAACCGGTAAGCTGGTACTCACGGGAAGGCTGGTGTTTGGGACCCCGCTCATCATCGGATCCGGTGAGCAGGATGACGATGTCGACCTGGTTGTGTTGAGAGATGAAAGCGGCCAGCCGTTCATCCCAGCCACTTCGTTCGCCGGGGCGCTACGCCATTTCTTCTTCCGAACCGTAGACGTGACAGGAGCGGACAATGAGAAATTCTCGTACTTCTGGGGGGCTCAACCCGGAGGCAGTAAGGACGAGATCTATCAGAGCGCTCTAATGGTTAGCGACCTACATCCCATCGGTCAAGTTAGTGTTGCTATTCGCGATGGGGTCAAGATCGACCTGTCGACTCACACGGCGGCTGAGGGGGCGAAGTTTGATTACGAAGTCGTGGAGCCAACCTCTGCGTTCGCCCTCCGCGCGGAAATCACCCTGCGCGAAGCCTATGACACGGGCGACTTGTTCAAAATGATAGCTGCCTTCTTAATCGAGTCCCTGGCTCAAGGAAAGATTGCCCTTGGTGCCATGACTACCAAAGGTTTTGGTCGCTGCCGTCTAGACGATTATGCCCTCTACCACTATGACTTCAGGTTGAAAGAAGCGGTCATTGACTGGCTCGGTGGGACCAACAAGGAAGCATATAGAATGCCCGAGCTCCCTGAGCACGATCGGCTTGTAAAGAAGAAAGACCGGGACTTCGTTCTCCAAGCAGACTTTTCACTCCGCAGTTCCCTCATCGTTCGCTCCTATTCTGTTCGCCCAAGCCAAGCGGATGCGATCCATCTATCCTCAGCAGGAAAGCCCATTCTGCCAGGAAGCTCGCTCAAAGGAGCACTCAGGAGCAGAGCAGAGACCATCGTCAATACTTTGGGCGGGCAAGGAAAAGAGAAGCTCAGGCCGCTCTTTGGTTGGGTCAGCGAAGACAAGGCTTCCCAAGAAGCCTGCAAAAGCCGAGTGATTGTAGAAGAAACTCCTGTTCAAAACGCTGTCTGGGCAAAACAACAGCGTATCAAGGTGGACCGCTTCACCGGTGGTACCATCCGCAACGCCCTATTCGATTCCGAGCCTCTGTGGACACCTGAGCCCGGGTTGGAGCAAGTTAGGGTTAAGGTTACCGTTCGGGACTGCGCGCCTTGGGAAGCTGGCTTGATGTTGCTCCTATTGAAAGATCTCTGGACGAGCGATCTGCCCATCGGCGGTGAAAAGAGCATCGGCCGCGGAACCCTAATGGGAAGACAGGCGGAAATAATCTATGGTTCTGAGAAATACATACTAACGCAGGAACCAACCGGCACTCTGCAAATCCACGGCGACCAAGCAAGACTAGAGCAGCTGGTATCCCAATTTGTCCAAGAAATCTCAGGAAGGGAGCACACGGAAGATGGCGGAAGCTTATAGACTGTTGCAAGTGCGTTCTTCCCTGGACCGCTCGGACGAGGCGCTGCCGCTAACATCCGCGGCACAGTTAGTCGACCTCTTAGGGAAACACTTCTCTGTAAATGGTTACTGCGTGGCCTACCTTGATAATCAGGTGCTAATAGGCCGATTCGAGGAACAGCAACTCCTCTTTTATGATGGGGCACAGATAGACCCCCGTTTTCTGCAGAGACTCAGGATGTTTAGTGATGAACAAGAACTACTGCTGTGGCGTACGGGCCAGGGCTTTCGCTGGAGAAAGCGCATCGATGGCCTAGAAAACGGAGGTTCTATGGTAGAGGCAGTGGAAGCTGAACAGATTCTTTGGGGCACTAAATCGGAAGCGCTGACTCGAGGATGGACTAGGCTGTTCGAAGGCCGGGGAATGGAGCTGATCCTTCCCATGGATTCTGCAGAGGTCACGCCGGTCAACCGAGTGAAACTTACCACCAGAAACTACATCGGTTATAATGCGCTTGGACAAGCTGGCTACATTGACTGCCGCTTTGTTCGATTCACCATCGGGAGGTGAAGGAGATGAAAGGAAAATATCAGGGGCATCATCGCCCCAAGTTCAAAGTGGTGGCCCGAGCTCCGTATAACTTTGTGCCCCTCAACGATGTGGTTGTGGAAGCAGCATCCTACTTGGGCGGGCAAAAGATACCTTCCTTTGACCGGTATCATCCTCACCTCTTCACTGGTGCAATAGAGTACGAACTGGAGACGATAACTCCACTGCACATCGGGTGGACCCAAAACGAATCCTCCGAGTTCTTTGCTCCTGGAGGACGAGTGAAGATTCCTGGGAGCAGCTTGCGAGGCATGGTCCGCACCCTGGTTGAAATCGTGAGCTGGAGCAGGTTTGTGAACTTTGACTATCGGCGACGATTGTATTATAGAGTGGTGGGAGACCCACGCAGCAGTTTAGGCAAGAAGTACACCGAGCAAATGCACACTTGCGTAAAGGCCGGCTACCTTCTCAAACGCCGCGAAAGCTACTTCCTGGTTCCGGCACAGGAGATAAACGGGGGGACGTACACACGAGAAGAAGACTACAGCAAAGACTGCAAGTTCACCTTTGTCGGCAAAGACGGTAGATACCGCATCTATTCAGGAGACAGTCCTCGTAAGAAGGCTGTCTGGGTAGTCAACCCGCCAGACTATTCTCGGGAGATTCCCGTTCCAGAGGAAGATATCCACCTCTACAGAAGTGACGACACACGCTTTGAAGATAAGGATCGGGCCGACAAAGGAGGCAATAACGCATGCACAACGAGTAAGCGCCAGAGGAAGGACGGAAATCTCCTGCGGATGCTGGAAGAAAGCGCTGATGGTGTGGTTCCCTGTTTTTACTTGGAATGGACGGATGACAAGAATAAGCAGAGGTTTGCCTTAGGCCACACCCGCTATTTTCGTCTTCCGTACCAGTACAATATTGGAGACCATGTGCCGCAACACCTGCGTGGACACGAGTTGGATATTCCTGAAGCAGTCTTCGGGTGCGAGGCTGAGTTTGCCTCCAGAGTCTATTTCGAAGACGCTGAAATCGTAAGCACTGACCAGGATATCTTCCAATCGGTCCAGATTGTAAAACGCCTTGATGCGCCCAAACCCACGAGTTTCCAACTCTACCTTGAGCAACCTCGGGGGAAGAACACCCCGAAGGCAATACTGCATCACTGGAACGACAGGCAGGCACTAATACGCGGTTACAAACTCTATTGGCATCGACAGCCGCAGCCTGATCAGGAACAGAGTACTCCTTGGAAAACCGTACAGGCCATTCGTCGTGGGATGAAGTTCACAGGGCGAATACGTTTTGTCAATTTGGCGGACATTGAGCTTGGTGCTCTACTCTTCTGTCTACGGCTCCCACAGGGCTGCTACCACAAATTAGGCATGGCGAAGCCAATTGGTTTGGGTACTGTGAGGATCAAGCCAATCTTGATCCTTACTGACCGTCAACATCGCTACACTACTCTTTTCAATGCAGACAACTGGCTAACAGCGGAAGTAGCCCCTCCACTGGACGTTTTCATTGAAAGATTCGAAAACTATATGCTGACGGAACTCACTCGACTGGGAAGCAGAGACGCAGGCTATAAACGTTTGTGGGACACACCGCGGCTACAAGAGCTGAAAACCATGCTGACCTGGGATCACACGAGCCGCCCCGACTGGAACCGAGTCACAAGTTATATGGAACTTGACATATACCGCAATCGCCCAGTTCTGCCTAAGCCAAGCGAAGTTGTGGAGCCCTGAACCAGCAGTCGCTCTGTCGTTCCTTCTAGAGGAGTGTTGAAAAAAACCGGCGTGCAGAATAACCTTTCGGGAAAACACTATACCTTCTAGGTCAAAAACGGACTCGCTTGGTCGGGTCACTCACCTTTTGTCATTGGACAAACCGAAAATGGAGCCGTTAGGTGTTTAGCCTAGCGGCTTTTCCATATCATGGCGGGACACGCGGGCCGCGCACTAGTTAGCACCCTAATGGATTTGGAGCCTGCTTTTCGCACCCTTGGGCAGAGAATTAGGTGGGTTTTCTGAATGGATTTTCGAGGTAGATCCGTTCATCATAGCCGGCGAACTTGAGCAGCCTCAGAACATCCGGTGGGATATCGTGAGGCAGATGGCGCTC
>JAKPFY010000115.1 GCA_029551185.1 Bacillota bacterium | reverse complement strand
AGGAAAAGACAAAGATTCATCCCAGATTAACGTTTGGAGATGAACAACCTAGAGTTCTCTGGAATGACATCTCTCCGACACACTTGCCATGTCTGTAGTAAAGTCTAGGTGTTCTAAGCGATGCCTTGCTGAGGAGTTCACTATGACCAGTACCTGCCGCTCTGGCTTGTTCAGGCACGGTGATTACCGAACCGCCCTGAGACCCAATATATACTGCTATATCGCCAGGTTCGACCCCATTGACAGATGATACATCAAGGATGGCAGCGTCTGCACAGACTGCCAGTATCTTACAACGAGCTCCGTGTATCAGCATATCTGCTCTTCCGGCCTGTGAGTTCATTAAACCGTCAGTCGCCCCCATCGCCACAACAGCAGTTGTGATCGGTGTCTTGATCCAGCGGTCAACTCCGTACCCAATGTGCCAACCTGGAGGCAACCGCTTTACTTGTGTTACAGTGGTAACGCAAGAAAGCACGGGATACAGTTTGAATGGAGGTTCTTCCACTGAGGAAAAGCCATAGATCAGATCCCCTACCCGCACAGCTGATCGAAACATGGCTGATCGAAACATGCTTGGAAAACTAGCAACTGCCGAACTTGAAGCAATATGAATCAACAGATCCTGGGGCGGTTTCATTCCGTCCAAGAATGCGTCGAGACGTTCAAGCTGCCTCAGAGAATGCTCTTCCTCGTCGGCTGCCGCTAGATGTGTCCCGACGCCCTCGACCTTGCATCTCATCGAGCGAACTGCTTCACCAACCATCTGACCTTCTTCCGGCATGAATCCAAACCTGCCCATACCTGTATCAACCTTGATATGGAACCTGGGAAGCCTACCAGAGGACCCTATCGACTTGACGTAATTCAGCGTCTTCCAATCATGAACGAAGAATGACGCATCAAGTTCCACGGCCTTGTCGATCTCGTAGGGAAGCATTCCACTCATTATAATGATGTCTACCAATTCGGACCCTATGCCAGCGTTCCTGAGCTCAGCCGCCTCACACACCTTACCCACAGCCAGGCGCCTACACCCTATCTCTACGAGGGTCCTTGCCAAGGGAATAGCGCCGTGTCCGTAGGCATTCCCCTTAATTACCGGGATCACTTCGCTTGGAAAGACGTATTTCTTTACCGTTTCGTAGTTGTGAACGACGTTGTCCAGGTCGATCTTGAAGATAGTACTATGCTCGTACTCATTCATGACATTCAGCTCCTCATCGGCGGGAGTTAGGAAAGCAGGATTTCACCATCCTTGAACACTTGCTCCCCATCAATCCAGATACTGGGTTTCCAGTAAACCATGTCTATGTGGATGGGTGCGCTGCTCACGCCTCCAAAACCCTCATTGTTACCGAGGGCTACATGCCCGGTCCCGTACTTACCTTCGTCTTGAATTATCTCCCCGCACAACCGGGCATTTGGGTTGAGTCCTACGGCGATCTCAGCGATATTGTAGGCATCAGGGTGACCAACGCTTTCTATTATCTGTTTCAAGAGACGTGCTTCGTTGCCTCCTTCGAACGACACGGCCCGGCCTCCCTCAATCCGAATCTTGATCGGCTCTTGTACCAGCCCGATCATAGAACTTGAGGCATCACACACGAAAACTCCTTCAGTCGTCCCCTCCACCGGAGCTATGAAAACCTCCACGCTAGCGCCCATCTTCTCGCCTGGGTTATGACATATTGCAGAGTTGGCTACTGCCGATCTACCTTCAATACTCGCGGTCAGATCCGTCCCACCAGGCGCGGTAATCCGGACAGTCTTTCCTTCTGACATCTTCTTGGCCATAGCGTCAACAAGGGGTTTCCGGTTTATGAAGTCACACTCGATCAGCCCTGAGATGAGCGTTTCAGGTCCCGCCTCAGACAGCGTGAACAACCTGGCGCCATACTCTTCTGTGGCCTTCACGGTTGCTCTAGTATGGTAAATGGTTTTTGAAGTGGGAGCGATGATCACGTCGGCAGCAGTCATGGCCGCAGCGATGGGCGGAGAGGGCTCGTCACCGGCCTTAGTCAATGGCTCGCTCACAGCTATCGTATATTCCCCTCCTGCTGCCATAACCGCAGCAGCCAAAGCTTTAGCTATCTCAAAATCGGACCCGGTATCCGTAACAATCAGTACTTTCTCTCCAGGCTTAAGACCGACATTCTCACGGACTATCTTGTCGGCGCCTTTAGCCATTCGGATACACAGCATATTATATACCTCCTAAGTCTGAATCGTTCAGTGTAGACAGGCCGGACCAGAGAACCGGTCCGGCCAGGGATCGATCCAAGGTACTATACTTCGTCCAGTCTCCCGCGGAGTGCCAAGCGTATCTCGTCTGTTATTTTCTTGTCTGTGGGTGGAGTAATAAGGCTGACTATTACCATCACAACCGTAGTGGCGATCATTGCCCACACTCCCCCATACATACCGAACACAGGGTCGAATTCAGGACCGAATAACAGCATTTTTACTCCGATAAGAGTACCCGCTATTAGACCGGCAAGAGCACCCTGCTTGTTAGCTCTTGGCCAAAACAGACCGGCCACTGCCACAGGGAACAAGACCGCACTCAAGCTCAACGACAAAAGGGTGAGCAACACAACCAAATGGGTGTCCTTGGCAAAATAGCCCACCAGTGTACCAATTATGAGGAATAGGCCTGTCCATACCTTGCCGATTCGTACTAGGCTGCTTTCGCTTGCCTTAGGGTTGATCTTGTACAGCACGTCCTTAGCTACACTTGAGCCTAGCCCGAGGGAAAGTGAGTCGACCGTCGACATAGAAGCTGCAAAGATACCTACCACCATCAGGGCTCCGATCCACACAGGAAGGTGATTGAGAATAATGGTGGGCATGACCGCATCTGCGACCTGCAAATCCGGAGCAAGAACCTTTCCTGCCAAACCGAAAAACGTGGCGGGCAGGTAGGTGAGGGTAGTTCCAATAGGAACGATGAACGCCAATGCAGCGAGCACTTTCCAGCTCTTGCACATGTAAAACCGGACCCAGTTCTGGATCCACATGATACCGCCCAAAGCATCACACAGCATGAATCCCAACCAAGCCATAGGGGTGAGCAAACCATGAGGCCCGGGAAGTGACAGTAAGCTAGGGGCACTCTCAGCAAGGGTTCCAATCAAGCCACCAAATCCACCGACCTTGGGCAGGAGATAAGCAATTCCGGACCATATTCCGATGAGCATTATAATTCCTTGCACAAGGTCGGTCCAAACGACTCCGCGGGCACCACCTACAATGGAATAGAAGCCAACCGTGACTATAAAAAGGACCGCCGCCCATCGAAACGGGATGACACCACCAGTGAGCGTCTCCAAAGTGACGGCAACAGAGTTTACTTGTGAGCCTATATACGGAGCAAGCCCTAGAATCATCCAAAACGAGATGAACAGTTTCACTGCCTCGCTATCGAATCTGTGGGCAAAGAAATCTCCTTGAGTGACGTAACCGAATTTCCTTGAGAGTTTCCACATGGGAATTCCGATAACCAGGAAAAGGAATCCCCACAGAAGGTTTGCGACGTTTGAGTACCATATACCCATTCCGTGCTGGTACACAAAGCCTGTACATCCTATATACATATAGGCACTCTGATAAGTCGCATAGAAGGTGAACGCCATCAAGATAAGCCCAAATTGACGATTGCCCAGAAAGTAGTCATCCATGGTGGTGGTCGTTTCTTTCGCGCCCCGTAATCCAATGTAGGCAGATATTCCCACATAAGCGACTACAGCGCCTAGGATCATCGACACCCTAGTGTCCACGTCTATTGATCCCCCTTTCTATCCTTTTGGCCTTTGACCACTACGCTAAACAACCATATAGTGACGACGAAGTACAATGAATTCATCGTAAGGATGTAATACAGCTGCTGGCCGGGATAGTTGTTGAAGAAGCCCAGCATCGGAAACTGGTACATAATACCAAACAGCAGCACGAGAACACCAATAATCGCCCTCCAGACCGATTTAGGATAGACAAATTGGTTGTTACGATCTTCCAAGGAACTGGCACCTCCTTTAGTGCTTGTCGAAACCTTTGTGAGACAGGCTAGCTAAACAGATGTTGTGCTTGCTGCCCCCTTTCCTGCGAAACATAAGACCTCATGGATTCCAGCCTTATATTTGATCAAAAGCCTATATCACCTCAAGAGCCACCAAGTCCTCCGGACGGCCTCGCCTACGGACAATGCGCGCTTGCCGGTTTCTAACCAACACCACGGCCGGTGAAAGACGACCGTTATATGCATTTAGGAGGCATATCGTGTACGCCCCGGCATCGAGCACTGCCAAGACTGAACCTCTTTGTACAGAAGGAAGGGCTACGTTCTTCGCCAACACATCGCCTGAGTAGCAGAGGGGACCAGCAATGTTGGCTCTTAACGCTGGGGTCCCCTGGGGGTCCTCTGCACTTACTATCGGGAATGAATACCATCCCTGGGTAGCTCTAAGCAGGATGTCAGCTCCCCCATCCACGTTCACCCATACATCCCCGCTTTTCCTTTGCTTCACAGAGTTGACCGTGAGCAGCACTACACCAGACCTACCTACGATGGCCGCTCCGGGTTCAACCCCAAGCCATAAGCCTTCCATACCATAGGACTTGACCGCGGCGTCAAAGGCATTGGCTAATGAAACAGCGAATTCCTCGATTGACGGAACCCCAAGGGAACCAGTGAACGGAATGCCGAATCCGCCTCCCATATTGATCAGTGAAAGGTTGAACTTAAGTTCGCGAGTTATCTTGCTCGCAAATGCCATTACGCTTTCGATGGCAAGCAGGTAAGGCTCAACTGATTCTATTTGCGATCCGATGTGGCAGTGAAGACCTACAACTCTGACACGTGGGAGATAAAGCAATTCATTCGCTGCCTGCCAAGCTTCGCCTGACCGGATATCCAACCCGAACTTACTTTCGGGAATCCCCGTTGCAAATTCTGGAATCGTGCGTGAATAAACATCGGGAATTACCCTGAGGCAGACTC
>JAKPFY010000086.1 GCA_029551185.1 Bacillota bacterium | reverse complement strand
TGGTGCACGGAGGGTTTCGGTTTGTCGAATGTCGCGCTAATGGCCCTGCCGGCCAAATGTGTTCCGTAGTCTATGACTTTATCCATAACATAAGCTTGACCTACTCTCCAGGCAGCTTCACTCAATCCTTTACCCAGACCTTCTTTAGAGCCTGCCTCAAACCCTTCGTAAGCTTCAATTGCAAGCCCACCCACTTGGTGCTACCAAGCTATAGTCTGTTTTACTGCTTCTTTAGGGCCGCCTTCAAGATAGCCTGTTGTTCCTCCGTAAAGCAGTTTGGTAGCTGTAGGCGCCATGGCCACAGCTTTTGCGGATCCACCCAAAGCAGTAACTGCGGAGCTTGCTCCACCGGTAATGAGCATCCCTGCCCCCATTTTGATGCTTTGTGCCCAGAAGATATTTTCGTCCTGAATGGCCACTACCTCTGAACTGCGGGCAGCTTCCCCTTCCCAGTGGGCATTTACTCGTTCAGAGACGATGCGTGCTACATCCCGCATTTGCTTAAGATCTCCTACATTTAGGTTCCGATCAACGAATCGGGCCAGATTCTCTCTATCATCTGCCGGCATCAAAGCCAATTGCCTGGGAATTGCATTCAGTATACGTGTCCTCTCAGCGAATTCATCTGCTAATTCCCGACTTTGGTCAGCCATCCGTAAGCGGACGTAACTGTCATATGTTGTAGGAGTTCTCGTCCACTCCCCGGTTTCAGCAAAGGCAATCTCGTCGAGGGCGCCTTGGTGATTGGCTTCGGTAACCATCAGTTGCCAGGTAAGGCTTTCTACTGCCTGTGGATCTGTTGCAGTCTGCAGACTTTTACGTAGGTGCTGCATTTGCTCCTTGAAATACTCGGCTTGTTCTCTTTGGAAAGCCACAGCACTAAGGCGTTGGTGAGCTGCCTCATATTGTTCGGCGAATTCCTCTTCTGCCATGGCAATCCGGGCCTTCTGTTTCTCTTTTTCGTCCTCAGCCGATTGTGTCAATGCTTGCAATTGCTCTGTGTCCAATTCCTGCAATTCATAAGTGTGGTTGAAGACTCCCATAGCACCGGGCACCTGAACTTTGACGACAATATCCACAGCGTCCAAGCCGGTTTCCCGCCGCTCATACCGCCATACGTAATGGTTAAGATTGATTTCTTCGTCCGCTGATATTGATTTAGCAGAATTGGCAGCCCAGACACGCCAGTTAGACTCACCTCCGTCAGAGATGGCCAACCCGGTCTCAGTCATTAACCATTCGTGGTCAGGCTTATCTGTACTAAAGTTGGCCTTCACTTTCATAGGGAACCGAAAGCCGGTGTCCGCCGGAAGTAAGCGAGGCAAAGGAGTCCAGCTTACAGAACCACTGCTTTCAAACCCATTGAAATCTCCTCCAATACCAATTTCAGAACCCGAGGCTGCGCCTTCCACAATACTGCTTGGGCTCTCCACCTTTCCCGGGGGTCCGGAGGAAAGAGTAAGGGTTCCTATACCGGAGATCGTGGACACAGTGTCAGATTCTAAAGAAACCATGACCCAGTAAGATCCTCCCTGCCAACTCTCCCGTTCCAGTTGGTCCAGATCCTCTGTGTTCGTTACGGTTAAGGCGTTTTGCAGACGTCGACGCGCCCGTGCCTGTAATTCCTCGGGATCAGGTAAGGGTCCTAACTCATCTATTTCCTTGGCCACAATGGCCATTTCCCTTTGCAGGATGTGAATCAAGGTCATATTATGCTCTGCGGTATATAGAGCGGCCTCTAGCTCGGCTTCGGCTCCAAAATCTTGGGCTGTTGAAGCGTCAATTATCGCGCCTTCATAGCCATAGGCTGCTTCTACGAAAGCATTACGCAAAGCAGAGAATTTCATAAGTAGAGGATTGAGTTGCTTCAGATAGTCTACCATGTCTTGACTTGGATAGCGGAAGAAAGGTTCCCACTTTTTTTCAAAAAGGTCAGTTTCTTCAGGGCTCATTTCCCCCAGAATACTGCGCATCAACTCCATAGTGGATAGCACAGCCATTTCCCAGTCAAGCTCGCACAGCTCGTTGATATTCTCATAATCCGGCAATTGAACCGCAGGCAAATCCATATTCGCCAAAGTGAGTATCCGATCCATACTCTCCTTGGCTACAGAGCGTACCCGGTCATCGGGATCCCGCTCCATCAACTCTTCTATGTAGGGTAGAGCCGGTGTCGCCCGAATACCCATTTCACCTAAGGTGGCTATAGCCGCAAATCGCATCTTAGGTTCCGGATCGTGGAGCATCTCACACAGGGGTTCAATGACAGATTCACCCTTTTGAGATAATCCGGACACCGCTGTTTCAAAAATCCAGGAGCTGCCTGAATCCAAAGCTTCCAGCAAAATGCGAGTGGAAGCCGGAGAGGAAAACTTGCTGATAGCATTGAGGGCTTCTACCTTAACAGCAGTTTTGCTTCCTGAATCATAAGCATGGCAAAGCAGATCGAAGCTTCTGTCATTGCCAATATCTCCTAAGGCGGTTACAATAGCCTCCTGTAAATCAGGGTCAGAGTCGTTATATATACTCATCAAAAGAGTAGTGGCATCATCAGCCTCAGAGCCG
>JAKPFY010000030.1 GCA_029551185.1 Bacillota bacterium | reverse complement strand
TGCACACATACTGAACATTAATGGCGAAAGCTATAGATTTAAGCAAGCTCTTTCAAAGCAGGCAAAAGCAGACTAATTTTTTATGAATTGGTGGCCTAATTTTAGGCCGGTAAGTGGCCTAAATTTTTATTGACATTTACAGTCAAGCAAGGTCACATTTTGCATATTGTTATACTATATAAGTAGATATGGATTGAAGACACTGCAATGTTTTTATACATTTTGGACTATTGCACGTCTTCTGGAATATTCACCACAAATTATCACTTCAGCCTTGACTTGTCTTGGAAAATAAAGTATAGTTGGGGCGTAGACTTTCCAAGTCCACCAAGCTAAAGGGCTGCAACAGGAGGGAGCTGCTATCATGAAATCAACAGGTATTGTTCGAAAAGTCGATGAACTAGGTCGTGTTGTAATTCCCATAGAACTTCGCAGGACCCTACAGATTGAGGAAAAAGATGCCCTTGAGATCTATGTTGACGGTGAGAGGATTATTCTCAAGAAATACCAACCTGCCTGCATCTTTTGTGGAAATGCTGACAACATCAAGGTTTTCAGGGATAAGAACATCTGCAGGGACTGCCTGGATGCAATGAAAGGCTTGCCATAAACAGGGGGATTCGTAGGAATCCGAAATAGTCTCTTGAGTTTTATCCCTAAGTCACGACGAGACATTTAGGGGCATCCATGTTTTATGTTTGATGCCCCTTTTCCTTATCATTCCCCTCGACCACTATGGTTATCTCGCCCTTTACCGTCCTTTGGGAGAATGATTGTAACACTTCATCAAGAGTTCCTTTAATCACTTCCTCATGGAGCTTGGTAAGCTCCCTGGCGACAACTGCCTTTCTATTGCCTCCTAGAACAGACACTAAGTCAGACAGAGTCTTTGAAAGCCTGTAAGGCGACTCATAAATGACTACGACTCTCGTCTGGCGTGCTAAGTCTTCCAGAACTTCATTGCGTCGTTTGCCTTTTCGTGGAAGAAAGCCGACAAATGTGAATTCGCAAGCTGAAAACCCGGATACTGAAAGAGCGGATATAACCGCAGACGGTCCGGGAATAGAGACTACTTTCAGGTTATTTGAAAGAGCGGAGTCAACCAGGTGAGCTCCTGGGTCAGAAATCCCGGGCATCCCTGCGTCAGTTACCAGAGCCACACTCTTTCCCTCTTTAATCATCTCTATGAGCTCAGGCGCTCTGGAGAGCTCATTGTGCTCATGATAACTTATGGTCCTTGTATGAATCTCATAGTGAGCGAGAAGCTTTCGCGTCCTACGAGTATCCTCAGCAGCTATAAGGTCTACATTGCGAAATACGTCCAGAGCGCGGATGGTAATATCCGCAAGATTGCCTATAGGCGTTCCACAGACATAAAGCGTTCCGGTGGAAGTCATCTCTATCACCTGTTATCGGTTCCTTGAAGCTTCTCTTTCGGCTTGGGGGCATTTCCTGCCTTTTCCCTGGGTTTAGAAGACGATCTCGAACTCCTCCTCCGTCTCCTTCTTCTGGGCTTGGTCCCTTGACCGGCCTTATCCTTTTGCCCGGACGCCGACTTACCGGCGTTCATTTTGCTTTTGTCATTCGCTTTTGTCTCGGAGCGCGCTCCTGTCTCTCTGCTTCTTGCCTGTTTTTCAACGGGGTTTTCAGCGGATGATGCTTGCTTTGCGTCACCTGCTTGGGCTTCGCTCGGTCTTTTCTTACGCCGATTTCGCTTACGCCTTTTTGACTTTGTAGACCTCTTCTTCGAAGAAGCCTCTTCTCGTGCCGGACCGCCCCCTCTGGCTTCACGCCCTGTTTCTTCTTGGGCATTCCCGAAACCACTGCGGCAAACCTCGTTCGCCTGACAGGGCTTGGCGCAGTCGTCACTTTCGCTCTGCTCCTCATAACGAGCTTTGGCATCATTCCCCTGCTTCCGGACATTCGCATTTACTATCGTGCCGTCATCCATTCGAACTGTGGCTATCCCTGACAGCACATTCAGCTCTATGATCTTTCCAGTGCCTGCACCGGTGTCAAGCTCGCTGCCCACAGGCGGCAAGCCTTTGCGTAGTTCTTGATATGCTTCGTGCTCATACCGGAGACAACACATGAGGCGTCCACACATTCCTGAAATCTTAGAAGGATTCAGGGAAAGGTTTTGATCCTTCGCCATTCTGATTGATACAGGTTCAAAATCCTCCAAGAAGGTAACGCAACATAAGGGCCGTCCACAAGTCCCAAGCCCCCCTACCATCTTGGCTTCATCTCTGACACCGATTTGACGAAGCTCGATGCGGGTTTTGAACACCCCGGCCAGATCCTTTACAAGTTCTCTGAAATCGACTCTGCCTTCTGAAGTAAAGAAGAAGATTATCTTGGTGTTATCGAATGTGTATTCAACATCCACAAGTTTCATAGGCAAGCCACGCGCTTCGATCTTATCCAAAGCCACTTCAAAGGCTTTCTTTTCTTTTTCTCTGTTTGCCTTGACTTGTGCCTCATCCTCCAAAGTAGCTTTCCTGACAACAGCTTTCAAAGGGGGTGTAATCTTATCCTCAGGCACCATGTCCATGCCTCCGGCAACTTCACCGAATTCCAGCCCCCTTACTGTCTCAACAACCACCTTATCCCCATCAAACAATTCCAAATCTCCGGGGTCGAAATAGTAAATTTTACCTGCATTCTTAAATCTGACTCCGACCACTTTCACCATAACTCATAAAGCCCCTCTTCAGAATCCATGTCCATGTGATTATCCCTCTGAACACACCCTCTGTCTTAGGTCAAACATCAAAGCTTCAAGGACCAGCCGTACATTAGCATTTTGTCTGACCCATCTCCTGGACTCCTCAATGCGTTCAATAATTGCAATAAGATCATGAACCTCATATAATTCCCCGTCATCAGCGAGCGCTGCTGTCACAACATCCGCGTTATCCCCCTGATTAACAGACACAAGACTTATATCACGGGTCACTTTGAATACTAAGACATCCCTGAACCAACCTGCTGCTGCCACCAGTGCTTTTTCCAATTCGGATCTGGACTTTCCCGTCTCTCCCCGAGTTTGCAGTATCTTCTCGATAGCCTCAGCCTGTTCTAAGACTTCAACAGGGGAGTATGAATAGACCTTGCGCAGCTTTTCAATAACAACCGAAAAATCCTCTGAGGCTTCACATCCTCCAAGAGTTACGCGTATCAGTTGACATCTTGACCTAACAGTGGGCAAGAGACCTTGGGGATTTCCGGTAACAAGGATAAACACTACATTCGCCGGAGGCTCTTCAAGCAGCTTCAGAAAGCTGTTCTGCGCTTCTTGAGTCATTTTCTCCGCATTTTCCAGAATGGTTACGCGAAATCCCTTATAGTGCCTGGGTTTATATGACATGTCATGCTGAATACCGCGAACCTGGTCAATCTTAATGGACAACCCGTCAGGAGATACCACTTTGACATCAGGATGGTTGCCTTCCTGAATCAACTTGCAGGAAAGGCACCCACCACAGGCAGCGTCATCTTTCGGAGTCTGGCAATTGAGCCTTGCTGCAAATGCTATAGCGCCTGAAGCCACGGAAGTCGCATTGTAGTCACTTGATGCGAAACCTGAGTCCAAAACTGAGAAAAGATACGCATGTGAAACCCGCCCGGTCTCAAGTGAACCGGCAAGAGTCTTATTTATCCGGGAAATCGGTGTTACGATTTCAGTATCCAAAGCTTGCTGTCGCTCTTTTTGTCCATTCGTCATGGATCCTTTTCACACTCTTTCAAATCGGGCCACATCCAAAACAAAAATGGTAGCTCCGCCTATTGGAACCTCCACAGGCTGTCCGATATATGATTCAGTTGAGCGTCCCACAATCGATATCGGAGGCATCATTTGCATCCTGCTTCTGCACGTGGACTTCACTATGTCAACAACATCCTCAACCTCGTGATCCTGGACGCCTATGAGTAAAGTAGTATTGCCCTGCCTGAGGAAACCCCCTGTAGTTGCGAGCTTCGTTGCCCTGAACCCGCGGTCCATAAGCGTGTCCGTAAGCGCTCCGGAATCCTGATCCTGCACCACAGCAATAACCAGTTTCATGGCGGGACCTCCTTCCTGGTTTCTCTAATTCTTCGCCCCCGTTAGCTCTTAGAAATCCAGTCCACATAATTCCATTACTCAGTTAATCTCGATAATAGACCACCCTTCTGTTAGGCTCTTCTCCTATGCTCGCTGATTTCACATGATACCTGCTTGCCAGCTCATGTTGGAGTTTACGCACATAGGAGTTCTGCGGATTGAGTTCAATTGGACTATCGCATCCTTCAACTCTGGCAAGAGCGTCTTCCGCTTCTTTCAATGCTTGTTCCTGAGTAAATGCCCGATCTCCGTCAAACATGTTCTTTAGGAAGTTGGTAATCTGAGCTACAGTATTGCTGCGAATAATGTGAATTGGGAGGCCTCGTCTTTCCGCTTCGCGAATGGTCTTCGGCATCTTGCGATACTGGCCTTTTAGGGTCAGAACCATATCTGCCTGTCCCAAGTCTTTGGAAATGACTACAGGCAAGCCGGTATCACGAATGGAAGTCTCAATTCGATTCCGGCTTACAGCATAAGGATAAAGCCTTAAGACCCTGCCATATCGCTCCGGAATAATGCCCGGGGCTATCCAAAGAGTATCTACGTCTCTGTCCGAAAACGGGGCATCGCCTTCTGACACGCGAGAAGGCCCGTTATCCCTATAGCGCTCCATCCCATGGCTCGGCCTGGGTTTTACTCCTTCCCATACAGGTTCCCGAGGGGCAAAACCTGCGATATCCGGAGCATGTTGATCGCGGAATTCTTCCTCCTCAATCACCTTTATCTCACCATCTACAGAACGACGCCTGATCTCCGGCCTTGTCGGAATCCCCCGGAGGAGGAGATCGACAGTCTTTGCCACATCATGATGGATAGCATATCCGTCACGGTCCAGGATTTCGATGACAACATCAAAAGTGGGCGGCGCTTTTCTCTCCAAGACTGTTTTCTGCGTGCCCCTCTTTCTGGCCTCTTCATCACCGAGAGTAACCACTTGTATGCCGCCTACCAGATCAGACAAGGTAGGATTCAAAACCAGGTTCTCCAAGGTATTACCATGGGCTGTGCCGATAAGTTGTACACCGCGTTCAGCTATGGTCCTTG
>JAKPFY010000007.1 GCA_029551185.1 Bacillota bacterium | reverse complement strand
GTCTTGATTCGTCGTCCGATTGCCTGAAGCTTACGAACCAGAAAAAGAGCAGCCCCGATGACAACGGAGATGTAGAGATAAAACTGGGGAATCTGCATTGCCTGCGACCGGAAACGCCAAGAGCGGTCAGCCAGAATGTAGCCGAAGTAGATCAATTGCAGCAAGAAGCCGATGGTTAGGAGCTGCTTCAGGATCTGCAACGCTATCTGGCCTGACCTTGGCAGTCTTCGGTTAATGAACTCGTAGCCAATTTCAATCTTTATATGCGCGTCCTGTTTGCAAGCGTAAGCAGCCCCGACGAAAGTCAGCCACACGAAGACATATCTCGCCATTTCCTCATTCCAGGCAAAGGTAATGCCCAAGAGATAGCGAGTAAACACCTGCATGCTCATTAGGATAAATATCAAGAGGAAGAAAAAAACGCACACGTACTCCTCAAAGTTGTTGACCAGCCTTTTCAACAGCCCTTCGCCCCCTCACTATAGCATTGTGGACTCGCGAGCAACATGGCGGCATTCCAAGCACGGGGAGCCGGCAGCTCCCCGTGCTGTTTCACATATCAACAGGGCCTGTTGAGCTAATGGGACCGACCCTTCCCAGCTCCTATTTGAGCTCCCGGATTCTAATGTGCAGGTCCTCACCGAAAGGCGCCCACCAATGCTTGAATCCTTCAGCCATATCGCCAGCTTTTGCAACGAAGGCGTCCACGTCAGGTTCAATAATGGTCACGCCTTGAGCTTTGAAGTAGTCGATGAGGTCCTGATCCTGCTGCTTCATGAGATCGGCCACAAGATACGATGCCTCGGCAAAGGCATCCAGAATGATCTGTTGATCTTCCTCCGACAGTCCGAGGAAGACATCATCGTTCATCAAGAAGTAGCAAGCGTTGGTTACGTGCCGCGTCAAGTTGATGTATTTCTGCACCTCATAAAAACGCATGGCGTAAATAGCTGATAAGGGGTTTTCCAGTCCATCGACGACCCCTTGCTGCAAAGCCATATAGGCCTCGGCATAGGCAATTGGCGTGGGCTCCGCGCCCAAAGCCTTGGCATACTCGATGCAGACGTGCTGCTCAGGGACCCGCAAACGAAAATCCTTCAAGTCATCCGGTGTTCTAATGGGCTTATTCGATGTAATGTGTCTTATCCCAAAGGTCGACGCGCCAATAGCTCGCACGCCCAATTCTTGTCTCAGGCCCTCTACCAGTTGTTTGCCAATTTCGCTCTCATTGAATGCCATGACGTGGTCGATGTCCCGAAAGATGTAGGGCATTTCAGCCACATAGATTGGTCTATACAAGTTCCCAATTTGACCAGCACCTGAGACAACAATGGGAATGGATCCATGGATTACCGCCTCCGTAATCTCTTCCTCCGTGCCCAATTGGGAAGCGGGATAGATGTTGATTACGATTCGGCCGTTGGTCCTCTCAGCGACAATCTGCGCAGCCAGCTCTGAACCTTTATGAAATGGATGTTCGGGCTCATAAACGTGAGCCAATTGGAGATTGAGTTGAGCAAGAGCACTCGACGGCACCACCAACATGCTCATTACCAGAAGTAATACAAGACACCTTCGCATTTAGGCTCCCCCTTCCGGCTATTTTAGCGTTTTGGTAAGAGTTGCCGGCCCGACATGACCTCCTCCCCTACAGCGAGCGCCTCTTGAGCATACTATTAGATAAATCACGATAATTTTACTATTATATCCTGTATTTGTCAATAAAGTAGTAATATCTGGCGGTGTGCAGGCTGGGGTGTCGTTCCACAGGAAGTGATGTCCCGTCTGGAGGATGGGGTAGCAGCAGGAAGGGCCATCCCCCTCCTGGTAATGGTTGAGTTGTGAAGACAAAACCAACAGGAGGTTAGAGAGGATGGCCCAATACCAGATTACCGTA
>JAKPFY010000002.1 GCA_029551185.1 Bacillota bacterium | reverse complement strand
AGTGGGATGATGAAGAACAGATGGCGACCTTGATCTGCGGGTTCAGAGCAGAACTGCGCAGTCTGAGAGGTGGCGACGCCAGCGCGGACCTAGACGAAGGGCGGCGAGAGTTCCAAGGATACATGCGTCAAGGGTGGCCGAATTTTGTCGCCGAAGATGAAGGTGGAACTCTAGTCGGGTACTTGGTCTGCCGCATTGATGATGGGGTGGTCTGGGCCGAGTCCCTTTACGTTTTACCGGCACAAAGGCGAAAGGGCATTGCCTCCCAGCTGTATGATTGTGCTGAGGAGCTTGCTCGGGAACTTGGCGAAGACCAGGTGTACAACTGGGTGCATCCCGATAACCACCGCCTCATAGCCTTTCTGGCCAAAAGAGGGTACGATGTTCAAAACCTGATTGAACTGAGAAAGTCCCTGCCCGGTGAGAAGTTCACCCAACGCCTAAAAGTGGGCGAGCACGAGTATCAGTATTTGAAAAAGGAGGAAGTGGATCGGCAGGCAGGATTTGACTTAAATAATGTGGAAAGTGTAGTTAAATTCTATGTCAACCCTTTCTGCCAGGTGTCTGGACACGTCCCTTCATCCATAGGACGTGTCAGGCAAATTCGTAGCTTTGCAAAAAGTGACACTTCGTGGGGTAGATGTTGCCTATGGTATGTAGGGTCGCTGACAGAGTGATAGAGAAAACCGAACAGGCCTTGATGATGTATCATCGCCTGGTCTTAGTTGTGGGCGCGTCAGGCGTAGGTAAGACAAACGTGTTGAAGGAGGTCAGTTCACGCGTCGCGGCACCATTGGTGAACGTCAACTTGGAACTATCCCGGCGTATGCTGGACCTTACGGAGCGCCAACGGTTGTTAGAGCTGCCGCGTATTCTCTCAGAGATTGTAGACGCAGTTGCAAGCAATCATGATATTGTTCTGCTGGACAATATCGAGATCCTTTTCGATGCTTCTCTAAAGCGAGACCCATTGGGGCTGCTGCAACAGCTTTCGCGGTACAAAACGGTTGTTGCCGCTTGGAATGGTAGAATCGATGACGGGTACTTGGTATATGCGATTCCCGGTCATTCTGAATTCAGACGATACCCTCTGAAGGACTTCCTTTTCGTTGACCTCAACGCTGATATGTGAAGGGTGGCAAGCAAAAAGTGTAGGGGGTGGTGAGGGGTGAAGTACAAAGACCTAGTCCAGTTTGAGCCCATTGAGACCGTTGTTCAGTTGAGGCATGCCGATGACGTTGATAGGGCTCGCCAACTTGTTCAGTCTTACGTTATCTCTGAAGAAATGGCTGAACGGCTGGTGAATGTGGTTATTCCTCAACTCCAGTTTGACCGACCGCTGGACAATAAGGGCTTATTGGTTGTCGGCAATTACGGTACTGGTAAGTCACACCTCATGTCTGTGATCTCGGCAGTAGCGGAAAACGCAGATATGATCGATTACCTAGGTGACAAGAGTGTGGCGGACGCTGCACATAGGATCGGTGGACGGTTTAAAGTCATTCGGACTGAGATCGGTTCAACAACCATGTCGCTGCGCGACATCGTGGTAGGGGTACTAGAAGAGAGCTTGGCCACCATGGGTGTATCGTACTCGTTCCCACCTGCGGATAGCACTTTTAGTAATAAGCGCTCTTTCGAGGATTTGATGGAGGCTTTCCATCAAGTCTATCCAGACCACGGATTGTTGCTCGTTGTGGATGAACTGCTAGACTATTTACGTACTAGGAAAGACCAGGAGCTGATCCTTGACCTCAACTTCTTGCGTGAGGTTGGAGAGGTCTGCCGAGACCTGCGGTTCCGCTTCATAGCGGGAGTTCAGGAAGCCTTGTTTGACAACCCTCGTTTTTCGTTCGTTGCAGACACTATCCGACGAGTGAAGGACCGTTTCGAGCAGGTTCTCATTGCTCGCAAGGACATCAAGTTCGTTGTAGCCCAACGCCTTCTGAAGAAGACTCCAGCTCAAAAGGAAAAGATCAGGGAGTATTTGACTTCATTTGCCAAGTTTTACGGACGCATGAATGAGCGCATGGACGAGTTTGTGCGTCTGTTTCCAGTTCATCCGGATTATATCGATACGTTTGAGCGCGTGGTAACAGCTGAGAAGCGAGAGATTCTCAAAACCCTATCGCTGGCCATGAGAAACTTGTTGGACCAGGATGTGCCCGCTGATCAGCCTGGTGTCATTGCCTACGACAGTTATTGGGTTACGCTGCGGGAGAACCCTTCTTTTCGGGCTGTTCCCGAGGTTAAGGCTGTTATCGACTGCAGCCAAGTATTGGAGTCCCGAATCCAGCAGGCCTTTACTCGTCCCACTTATAAACCCATGGCTTTGCGAATTATTCATGCGTTGTCAGTGCACCGCCTAACAACAGGCGA
The DNA here is from genome assembly GCA_029551185.1 of Bacillota bacterium. Taxonomy (GTDB): domain Bacteria; phylum Bacillota; class SHA-98; order UBA4971; family UBA4971; genus UBA4971. Next base: position 7,137 of record JAKPFY010000002.1, on the reverse strand, counting down.
CATTTACTCTACCCTCGGAGCTACTGCGGAGGAACTCCGTGACAGTTTGTGTCTCTACCAACCCGGAGTTGAGGAACTAGGAGGCGATCCTGCTGATGACTTGTTGTCTCAAGTTCAGACAGTGTTGCGCGAGATTATCAGAACGGTTAACGGACAGTTTATTTCATCGAATCGCGACAATGGCCAGTACTACCTGGATCTTAAAAAAACCGACGACTACGATGCCCTGATTGAGAAGCGGGCTGAAAGCCTTGATCTGTCACAGTTAGACCGTTATTATTACGACGCCCTGCGTCGTGTGATGGAGTGTAGCGATCAGACATATGTGAACGGTTACAAGATTTGGCAGCATGAGCTTGAGTGGTTGGATCACAGAGCGGCTCGCCTGGGTTATCTTTTTTTCGGAGCGCCTAACGAGCGGTCAACAGCTGTGCCTCCGCGTGACTTTTATCTCTATTTCATCCAACCCTTTGATCCGCCGCGCTTTGAAGACGAGAAAAAAGCAGATGAGCTTTTCCTTCGACTTACGGGTATGGACGCAGAGTTTCGCAGCGCGTTGCGCAGCTATGCTGCGGCCCTTGATCTTGCTTCAACGTCTGCGGGCCATGCCAAGGCAACCTATCAATCTAAAGCCGATGAGTTTTTGCGCGAACTGGTGCAATGGCTCAGAAAGAACATGGCAACGGCCTTTGAGGTCACCTATCAAGGACGCTCCAAAAAGCTTATTGAATGGCTTAAAGGCAAATCCGTGCTTGGCACCTCGCCTGGTACGTCTCCTGACCGGATCAACTTCCGCGATCTGGTTAATGCCGTTGCCAGTGCGTGCCTTGGCCCCCATTTTGAAAACCAGGCACCAGAGTATCCCGTTTTCTCAGTCCTGATTACTAGTGCAAACCGCGTTCAGGCTGCTCAGGACGCATTGCGGGCTATCGCGGGACAAGTCCGGACCAAACAGGCGACAGCTGTTCTAGATGCTCTCAGACTCCTTGACGGCGACCGGATTCAACCATACGCATCTCCCTATGCTGAAAGGGTTCTTGACTTAGTTAAGCACAAAGGGCAGGGACAGGTAGTAAATCGCTCAGAACTGGTTCAAGATGTATGTGGCGTGGAATATTTCGAGCCGCAAACGTATCGGCTCGAACCTGAGTGGCTGGTCGTGGTTCTGGCATCGCTAGTCTATGCTGGGGAGATAGTTCTCTCTATTCCCGGTGGCAAGTTCGATGCCACGGGGCTTGCCCAACTTGCGGGCACAGGCATTGAAGAGCTTGTGCAGTTTAAGCATCTTGAGCGGCCAAAGGAGTGGAACCTACCCGCACTTAAGGCGCTGTTTGAGCTGTTTGGACTTGCGCCAGGCATGGCTCAGTTTGTAACCATGGGCAATGAAGAGCCGGTTCAGGAGCTGCAAAAGGCTGTTGACACGAACTTGAACCGCCTAGTGCTGGCTCAGCAGAATATACAGGCTGGTTTAGCTTTCTGGGGCGGCAGTGTGTTGACCGAGGACGAGATCCACCACTTGCGCTCAACGTTGGAGACCACCAAGGACTTTCTTGAGTCCTTGCAGGGTTACACCACTCCAGGCAGGCTTAAGAATCTCCGGTATGAAGTCGACGATATTGCTGCTCACCAGAATGGACTTAAAGCGCTAGGAGAGATAGAAAACTTCAAGAAGCTTGTAGCCGACCTTGAGCCCATAGCCTCGTATCTCTCTACTGCTGAGGCAGTTCTGCCCCACAATCACGTTTTGATCGGTCAAATGCAATCGCTTCGAGGTGAGATGCTCACCGGAATCTGCGACCCTTCTAATCGAAGCAGCGCCACGTACGCGCAGCAAGCCAAGCGGAGATTGACGGACCTGAAAAACAACTATATCCAGACTTACATCTCCCTACACACAAAGGCGCGCTTGAGTAAGAATGATGACGACCGCAAAGCAAGGCTGATCCGGGACGAGCGTCTCAAGAGCCTCCAGAAGCTTGCAACTATCGATATAATGCCCCGACAACGTTTGGTAGACTTCCAAAACCGGCTGGGGGAACTGAGAACCTGTTTCGAGCTCACAGAATATGATCTGGAGAAATCTGCTACTTGTCCGCACTGCGGGTTTAAACCTATTACAGAATCAGTGTCTGCCTCAGCGGCAACAGTCCTAGAATCTTTGGACCATGATCTAGACAAAATTGTAAAAGAATGGACTCAGACGCTGCTATCCAACCTTGAAGATCCGACTACACAAGACAATCTGAGTCTGCTCAAACCGGAGGCCCGCGAGATCATTGACAGTTTCTTGAAAAGCCGAACATTACCAGAACCTTTGGAGCAGAATTTCGTTGCTGCTCTCCAGGAAGCACTTTCTGGACTCACTAGGGTCACCATCAAGATCAGCGACTTCCGGAATGCCTTGCTATCTGGCGGTTCACCCATCACCCTAGAAGAGATGCGAAAGCGCTTTGAGGAGTATCTAGAGTCATTGGTTAGGGGCAAGGAGCGAAGCAAGGTTCGAATTGTGCTTGAATAGGAGCACTTTCGCGGTGCTACGCTGTCGGGGCTGTGCCCCACGGCCGGCGGAGCTCCTCATTCGAGTTTGTAAAAAGACAGCTTTGTGGGGAAAGGATGCACGTGAATGAGTAAGCAACTAGAATTGTTTGATTCGGAGAAAAAGCACGGGTTATCCGGAGAGTCGACGGGGACTGACCAGCGGCATGTTGAATGCTTAGGTATGACCTTCGCAAACGATGATGAACGCCGCCAGTATTTTCGGGGTGTTTTGCGCGAAAAGCTTAAGGATCCAGAGTTTCGTAAGATTGAAGGATTTCCTCTCGGCTCGGACGAGGACATCCTCGCCCTATCAGATCCGCCGTACTATACAGCATGTCCAAATCCATTTATAAATGATTTCCTTAAGTACTACAGCAGACCATATGATCCAGAAGAGCCTTACAGTCGAGAACCGTTCGCTGCGGATGTGAGCGAGGGAAAAAATGATCCCATTTACAATGCCCACTCTTATCACACAAAGGTCCCGCACAAGGCCATTATGCGCTACATACTCCATTACACGGAGCCCGGAGACATCGTGTTTGACGGTTTTTGCGGGACTGGAATGACCGGCGTAGCTGCGCAGCTGTGTGGAGATCGGACGGCTGTGGAGTCGCTGGGCTATAAAGTTGACGACCAGGGTGTGGTTTATCGACAAGAAGAGCATATAGATGAATCAGGCAAGAAACGGACCGAGTGGACGCCTTTCTCGAAGTTGGGCGTTCGTTATGCTATCCTAAATGACCTTTCACCTGCAGCTACGTTTATTGCTTACAATTATAATGCGCCCGTGGACGTAGCGGCTTTTGAGCGGGAAGCAAAACGCATCCTTGAGGAAGTGGAAGACGAGTACGGCTGGATGTATGCCACCCTTGCACATGGTGAGCCTGGCTCAGGGCTGCCGACCCTTGATGAGGGCATGATTCGGGAAGTGGCGGACCGCATCAAGCAGGCCAGAACAGCCGACGAAGTTCGCGAAATTATGGCTGAGTTAACCACTAAGAGTTCGAAAGTGGGAAATGGTCGCTTGGCTGTAGGGAAGATCAACTACACGGTCTGGTCAGATGTGTTTATCTGCCCTGATTGCACGCAAGAGGTCATCTTTTGGGACGCAGCGGTTGACAAAGAAATCAGCAAGGTTCATAAAGAATTTCCATGCCCTTACTGCGGCGCCAGCCTCAGCAAACGAACCATGGACCGTGCTTGGGTCACCAAATATGATAAGGCGTTAGGTCAGATGATTCGCCAGGTCAAGCAGGTTCCTGTGCTCATCAACTACACCCTCGGCAGGAAACGCTACGAGAAGACCCCCGACATTGTCGATATAACGCTGATCGAGAAGACCGAGGAACTCGAGATTCCATACTGGTTTCCGACTGATGCTATCCCGGAAGGAGACAAGACTGGGGAACCGCTGCGAATCGGTATCACTCATGTCCACCATTTCTACACCAAGCGGAATCTGTGGGTTCTAGCTGCAGTGCATAGCAAGTCTTCGCCAGGATCTTCAGTTCTCAAAACGTGGCTGACTTCTTCATTGTTGGGAACCACCAAAATGTACAAGTTTAGAGTTGATCGGAAAATGAGCACGGTTATGGGGACGCTCTATGTACCTTCTTTGTGGACTGAGAATGGTGCTTTCAAGTTACTCAAGCACAAACTCGGCGATTTCGTAAAAGCCTTACATAGCAGAGGACCAGCGGTAGTCTCAACCGCTTCGGCTAACGCAATTATCGCTGGAGATGGCTCGTGTGACTACGTGTTCACCGACCCGCCTTTTGGCGGCAATATTATGTATTCTGAACTGAACTTCCTATGGGAGGCTTGGCTTAAGGTCTTTACCAATAACAAGCCTGAGGCCGTCGAGAACAAGACTCAAAGCAAAGGATTGCTCGAGTACCAGCGTCTGATGACAGAGTGCTTCAAGGAATACTATCGAGTCCTGAAACCGGGGCGTTGGATGACTGTGGAGTTTCACAACTCCAAGAACGCTGTGTGGAATGCTATTCAGGAAGCGCTGCAGGTTGCGGGTTTTGTGCTCGCGGATGTACGCACCCTAGATAAGAAGCAGGGTTCTTTTAACCAGGTAACACAGGCTGGAGCCGTGAAGCAGGATATAATTATTTCCTGTTATAAACCAACCAGCGAACTAGAGGAACGCTTTAGATTAACTGCTGGTACCGAAGAAAGTGTGTGGGATTTTGTCCGAAATCATTTGAAGAAATTACCCGTATTTGCCCTCAAGGACGGGAATATGGAAATCTTAGCTGAGAGGCAGAATTACCTGCTCTTTGACCGCATGGTGGCTTTTCACGTTCAGCGCGGCGTGTTAGTACCCATGTCTGCGGCGGAATTCTATGCTGGACTTGCTCAGAGATTCCCAGAGCGCGATGGTATGTACTTTCTTCCGGAGCAGGTCTCTGAGTATGACAAGAAACGTATGACCGTTAAAGAAGTGGAGCAGCTGCAGCTCTTCGTCACAGACGAGTCTTCGGCAATTCAATGGCTGAGGCAGCAGTTGACCAAGAAACCACAAACCTTCCAAGAGCTTCATCCTCAGTTTCTTAGGGAGATCAGTGGGTGGCAGAGATATGAGAAGCCCCTTGAGCTCTCTGAATTGCTGGAGCAGAACTTTTTGCGTTATGACGGCGAAGGAGAGGTTCCAAGCCAGATCCACAGCTACCTTTCCAGCAATTTCAAGGATTTGCGTAATCTGCCCAAAGATGATGAGCGTCTCCGGAAGAAGGCGAAGGACCGTTGGTACGTACCAGATCCTAATAAGGCTAGTGACCTTGAGAAGCTCAGAGAGAGAGCTCTACTGCGCGAGTTTGATGAGTACCGTGAGTCAAAACAGAAGCGTCTGACTGTGTTTCGGCTTGAAGCCATACGCGCTGGGTTCAAACGGGCCTGGGAGCAACGGGATTATACCACCATCATTTCTGTGGCACGCAAGATTCCCGAAAAAGTGCTTCAGGAGGACCCTAAGCTCCTTATGTGGTACGACCTGGCACTGACTCGCTCGGGCGAAGACTCATAGTCCCATTGTAAGGCAAGAGCGTAGGAGAGTTGTAACCTGATGACTACAATTAAGACTGGTGATTGGTGCCTTAGTGTCGATCACAACCAGCTTTGTCAAGTTATTGAGACTCAAACACTTTGGGGCGAAGCCACTTGTCGGGTCTGGCTGCCTGGAGCCAATACTGTGGTGCGAGTTTTGACCTCTCGACTCAGGTCACTGGTTGAGACTAATACCAATGTGCCCGAACACATAGCTTATGTCGCTGCGGCTGCGAGGATAGCTGATTCCTTGACCCACGACGTGTTGCTGGCGCCCATGGGATCGTCTGTCATTCCCCTTCCTCACCAAATAAGGGCTCTTTCTCGTGCCATTTCAAGTGACCGGGTTCGGTATCTGTTGCCCGATGAGGTGGGGCTCGGAAAGACTATCGAGGCCGGCTTGATTCTGCGCGAGCTGAAGCTGCGCGGTCTCGTACGAAGAACTCTAATCGTAGCCCCGAAGGGCCTAGTTACTCAATGGGTAAGCGAAATGCAGGTTCACTTTGGTGAGACGTTTCATTTGGTGCTTCCAGAAGACATGAAGACGCTTAAGCGGTTCGCCTCAGAGTTTGGTGTGGAAACTGCCCAAGATTCAAAGGGACTGCTTGGAAACCTTTGGCGAATCTTTTCGCAAGTGATTGTGCCGATGGACTCCGTCAAGCCTGTGGACAAGCGCAGGGGCTGGACCGCTGCACAGGTGGAGGGATACAACCGCGAAAGGTTTGAAGACTTGATCACTGCCGGCTGGGACTTAGTCATCGTAGATGAGGCACATCGGCTGGCTGGAAGCACAGATCAAGTAGCTAGGTTCAGGCTAGGTCAAGGTTTGGCCGAGGCTGCTCCATACTTATTGCTGCTCTCGGCTACTCCGCATCAAGGAAAGACTGATTCATTCCATAGATTGGTTTCGTTACTGGACAGTCGGGAGTTCACCGATCCTGGTAGCATAACGCGTGAGCGAGTGCAGCGATATGTGATTCGCACAGAAAAGCGCCGCGCGATTGATGCTGAGGGGAATCCACTCTTTAAGCCGAGGCGTACGCAACTCGCGCCGGTAGCATGGGAAGCCCGGCATCATCAGCAACGTGTTCTCTATGAAGCTGTAACCGAATACGTGCGGACTGGTTATAATCAGGCAAGGCGTGAAAAGCGCAATTACATCGGGTTTTTGATGCTGCTTATGCAGCGTCTGGTTGTGTCGAGTACAAGGGCAATCAGAACCACTTTGGAGAGGCGTCTAGAGATCCTAGAACAGCCCGAGGAGCAGCTGACCCTCTTCCCCCTTGACTCGGAGGAGGAGTGGGCTGATCTTGAGGGGCAGGAACAAATCGATATATTCCTCAAAACCCGTCTCAAGGCACTTAGGAATGAGCGTGAGGAGGTTCGACTCCTGCTGGACGTTGCGGCGCGCTGCGAAGAATGCGGACCTGATGCCAAAGCGGAAGCGTTACTCGATTGGATATATCGCCTTCAGGTTGAAGAAGAGGATCCTGAGCTGAAAGTTCTGATTTTCACCGAGTTTGTGCCAACACAAGAAATGCT
>JAKPFY010000311.1 GCA_029551185.1 Bacillota bacterium | reverse complement strand
CTATGGATGAATCTGGTGACAGACGGTCTCCCTGCAATTGCCCTCACTATGGACCCTTTGGATCCTCAAGCTATGTCCCGAAAACCCCGCCGTCCTCGGGAGGGGGTATTCTCTGAGGGTTTAGGACTGAAGATAGCTTCTCAAGGCGTTATTATCGGAATCTCAACTATTTGTGCGTTCATAATATCCTTGGCGCTTTGCGGAGAAATCAAAAGAGCGAGGACTGTCGCGTTTACCTGCCTCGTGATGGCGCAACTCATTTACGTGTTTCATTGTCGGTCAGAGTATCACCGTCTATCAGAAACCGATCTCAGAACAAACATATACCTTATAGGCGCTGTAGCTATATCCGGCGCCATGCAGCTCTTAGCTGTTTACTTACCTGTTGCCCAAGGCGTGTTTCACACTGTCGCCCTTGACGGGTTCGACTGGATTATTATATTCCTGCTTTCAGGATGGTCCGGTATCTTTGTGGTCATCATTGAAAAAGCAAGGCGCCTTATAAAAAGGCGCACTTCCGTAATACGGGTTTGATATCCTACTCGCCTGTTCGCTGATGCTCTCAAGCGAGGATTTCCGAGACGTCAGTAAAAGCCTAAGCGTCCTTGGGACTCATTCTTCCGGAAGTGACTTGACGCATCTTCCGCTCTTTGTCCCATAGCGTCCACTCCACCCAAATCGAAGGCGCTATGCATATTGACGAGTATGTCCCGGCAATAAGGCCTAAGATAATGGCAAGACTGAAATCCTTTATACTGGCGCCGCCGAAGAAGTACAAGGCAAGTACTGCCAAGAGAGTAGTAACGACTGTATTGATTGATCTCGTCATAGTCTGAAGTATGCTGCTATTGGCTATTTCCTCAATGGTCTCCTTCTTTCTGAACTTCAGGTTCTCTCGGATCTTATCGTAAATCACTATAGTATCATTGATGGAGTAACCGATAATTGTGAGGATAGCAGCAATAAACGGGCTGTTCACCTGCCTGCCGAGGAGAGCGAACACCCCGAGAACAATGATGGTATCGTGGATCAATGCGCAAACAGCAGCAACACCGAATTTAAATTCGAATCTCAAAGATACGTATGCCACAATACCAACACATGAAAGCGTTATGGCAAGGATCGCTTTATTAAGGAGTTCCTTTCCTATAACAGCCTCCACCATCTGAGATTCCACCAGGCTGACATAGCCGAGGCTCTTCGACAGCTCATCTATTATCTTGTTCACTTGCAGATCGCTTAAGGGTTTGCCTTCAACCTGCGCTCTCACCTGCACGTCACAAGTGCCACGAATAGGCTGGATAACAGCTTTTCCAAGGTTCATGTCAGCCAAAGCGTCGCTTGTCAGAACGCTACTGACTTCACCGGCTGTAACCGACCTCTCAAACCTGAGCCTAATAAGGGATCCACCTGTGAAGTCCACTCCCAGATTAAGGCCTTTCACTGCCAGAGTGACTACTCCTATGACAACCAGGATGGCCGAGATGGCAAGGTATGTTCTTCTCTTGCCGATGATATCCAATGCGCCGACCTCCCTAAGCTCCGAAATACTTTCCATATTTTTCAGGATTCCTGTCTACTATCGCAACAAGGATTAGCTTTGTTACAACTACAGCTGTGAACATGCTGGCTAAAATCCCTAATCCAAGCGTGACTGCAAATCCCCTGACAGCGCCTGAACCAAATGCGTAAAGAGCGCCTGCAGTAATCAGGGTTGTTATGTTCGAATCGAGAATACACCCGAAAGCACGGGAAAACCCGGCTTCGATGGCTGCCCGTATACGCTTGCCGCTGCGAAGCTCTTCTTTTATCCTCTCAAAAATGATAACGTTAGCATCCACAGCCATGCCCACTGAAAGAATAAGACCTGCTATTCCCGGCAAAGTCAGCACAGCCTTGAGGCTCACTAAGGCAGCGACCACTATCATCGCATATATTGCGAGCGCAATATCTGCCACAAGTCCGGGGATCTTATAGACAAACAGCATAAACATGACAACCAGGGAAGCGCCGATAAGAGCAGCAACTTTACTCTGGTCGACGGCTTCTTGGCCAAGGGTAGGCTCTAGAACTTCAGAGTGAAGTACTTCCAAAGGTACAGGAAGAGCCCCTGCTCGCAGCATCATAGAGAGGTCTTTCGCCTTTTCCATGCTGCCCAACCCGGTAATCTGGCCTTTGTCTTTGATAACGTTTTGGACTACCGGCGCTGAAAGCAGTTCCTCATCAAGGTATATGGCGATCCTACGCCCGATGTTTTCCAAAGTCGCTTTTTCAAATTTTCTTGCGCCCTCCGGCGAAAGCTCAAAGTTTACTGCAGGGCGACTATACTGGTCATACCCTGCTACCGCTGTTTTTAAATCATTACCGGTCATAATTACATTACCGCGCTCATCCCTGAACTCTAACTGAGCAGTGCGCCCCACAATCTCCCTGGCTCTATGTGGGTCTTTTACCCCTGCCAGTTCCACAATAATACGCCTTGCTCCTTGCCTGTAAATCACAGGCTCAGCGACACCCAACTGGTTCACCCGTCTCTCAATGACTTCCTTTGCGCGGTTAACAGCATCATCATCAGCCTTGACTGTTTCGGTATCCTTAGCTTCGAGGACCAAGCGAGTACCACCACGCAGATCAAGCCCAAGATTAATCGGGAGCTTCCAGATGGCCAGGGCGCATACGACCACAATTATAGCTACGCCTACAAACCTCCAGATGATTCCTGGCCTCATACACTGGGTTCCTCCTTCACCACCCCGGAATTTGCACAACCCCATTATATGAGTTAGGTATCGGCTTGTCAATTCAACCTCTGAGGCCGTGGAAATCTTCGGAATGGTGACTTCGTACACCTCTGTTACATAGACTATAGCGAGGACTGGAAGCGAATGTAGTTGCAAGAGATGAGCTGCACTCCAGTCATGTAAGAATGTGAATGCGCCAGGATGTAAATATGCCTGGGGGGAGGGAAATGACGGAATTCCTGGCTGTTGGTGACCTTGTGGTTAGGAAGTCTCACAACGGAGATGTGGTCTTTAAAGTAGAGTCTCTCACTGAGAGCTTTGCCTTGTTGCGAGGCATATGCTTTCGGGTGATGGCTGACGCTCCCCTAAGCGACCTCGTCAAGGTGAACTCCGACTACGAAGCAATGCAAGAAGAACATTTTAAGACGCTAAAGAGAAAGATAAGCTAAAGTGAAAGGAAATTGACACAGAATCCATTATCCGGCTATGGCAACCGGGAGTGATTTATTGACATTCTTCACATCTTTTGACCTTTACCGTGACAACGACTCCAAGCGCCGACCACGCCGAGAATTGAGGCGTCCCCTACCAGGGAGGGCGCCTCAATTCCATTCAAAAACTAACGTTCAATGACAAACTGCTTGTCAACTCCGTACGGTATGTAGAGAACCCATCTTAACCCTTCGAGGTTGGGATCCTCAGAAAAGTCAGCGACAAACTTCGGAAATATCAAAAACCCTCTCTTAGAACTCTTAGCCTGAATCGGCCCGTCAATGTCATTATCTTTTATTGGAATCGGATAGTAATGCGTTTTCCGAACCCGCATTGTCTCAACAGTGTAATATGCTTCAAGCTCGGGATAAATAGCCGTCTCACTATCACTGTCGTTCTCTATGAGAATATCG
>JAKPFY010000204.1 GCA_029551185.1 Bacillota bacterium | reverse complement strand
TGAAGCTCGAGAGAAGGTAGATAAGGCAGTGTCCAGACAAGCAGTAGTTACGACGCCGGAGTCTCCGGATGTCCGTCCGAAACCGGTGACAAGAGAGAAGAAACGCGAGATACAGCAGGAGAAACAAGATAAAGCGCCAATGCCTCGTAGGCCTGCTGCTCATAAACCGACTGCTCCGAAACCGACTGAACCGACTGATGAGAGAAGACTTGAGCTTATCAAAGGCGGAAAAGGAGCTGCAAAACTAAGGGAATCTCGCGCAGAGGCAATTATCAGAAGCCGAAAGGCCCATGGTAAAGAGACTTCCAAGGAACCGGTGAAGGATACTCATGCAAGACGACGGAGTCAAACGCCCAAGAAGAGCCTGATTGCTCTTCCGGACAGTATTACTGTAGGTGCTCTTGCCGAACGCCTTAGCATTAATCCTTCAGAGATTATCAAGACTCTTATGTCTATGGGGTTGCTTGTCACTATCAACCAGGAAATCGAATTTGATGCGGCCAGCTTGGTAGCGGAAGAGTTAGGCTTTCAAGTCGAACCCCTCGAGAAAAAGGAAGCAAGAGAATTCGGAATTGAGGATAGGCCTGACTCTGATGAGGACCTTTCTCCAAGGCCTCCGGTAGTAACTGTTTTAGGCCATGTAGACCATGGAAAGACATCTTTGCTTGACGCTATACGAGAGACTAACGTCACGTCTCAGGAAGCCGGCGGTATCACTCAACATATCGGGGCGTATCAGATTGAGCTTAACGGAAGGAAGATTACTTTCATTGATACACCCGGACATGAAGCCTTCACTGCAATGAGGGCGCGCGGCGCTCAAGTGACGGATATCGCAGTCCTTGTTGTAGCGGCGGACGACGGAGTAATGCCACAGACTGTTGAAGCAATTAACCACGCAAAGGCTGCGGGTGTGCCTATTATTGTCGCATTGAACAAAACGGACAGGCCTGACGCGCAACCTGAAAGGGTTAAGCAACAACTGACTGAGTACGGCCTCGTATCCGAAGACTGGGGTGGTGACACTGTTACAGTGGAAGTGTCCGCTCTCAAGCGCCAAGGTATCGGCGAGCTCTTGGAAATGATCCTGCTCGTCGCTGATTTAAAGGAGCTCAAAGCTAACCCTGATCGGCCTGCCAGAGGCACAGTTATTGAGGCAAAGCTTGACAAGGGCAAAGGCCCTGTAGCTTCCGTTCTTATAGAACGGGGAACTCTCCGTATAGGGGATGCCATTGTCGCAGGTGGTGTGTCAGGAAGGGTCAAGGCTATGAGCAATGACAAGGGTGAACCTGTGGAAGAGGCAGGACCGTCAATGCCTGTGGAAATTCTGGGATTTGCTGAAGTTCCTCAGGCAGGTGATATTCTTGATGTGGTTTCCGAAGATAGACTTGCGAGACAACTTGCATCAAGACGATCCGAAAGGAAACGAGCTGAGGAAATCCAATCGGCTCGGACCATTAGCCTGGATGATTTGTTCGGTAAGATAAAAGAGGGAGAGATTAAGGAGCTTAACCTCATTATCAAAGCTGATGTCCAAGGTTCTGTTGAAGCGCTGAGACAGTCCCTGGAGGCTTTGTCCACTGACGAGGTCAGAGTTAACGTGATTCACGCAGGTGTAGGCGCTATTACAGAGAGTGACGTTATGCTTGCGTCTGCGTCAAATGCAATTATTATCGGATTCCAGGTAAGACCGGACGGAAATGCCAAGGCAATAGCTGAACGAGATCGGATTGACATACGTCTTTATCGAGTCATCTATGACGCTACTGATGATATCAAAGCAGCTATGGAAGGGTTGCTCGAGCCTGAAACACGCGAGGTGGAATTAGGCGCAGCTAATGTTCTAAAAACGTTCAAGGTTCCCAAAGTCGGCATGGTCGCAGGGTGTATTGTCAATGAAGGCAAGATTACAAGAGACGCCATGATTAGGATTATCCGAGACAATATTGTGATACATGAAGGCAGACTTCAGTCTCTGAAGAGGTTTAAGGATGATGTGAGCGAAGTTGCACAAGGTTATGAATGTGGAATCGGTATCGCAGGTTACCAGGATATCAGAGAAGGCGATGTAATAGAGGCATTCAAGATAGTTGAGACACCTCGGGAACTCTAGGACGGTATACGCGAATGATGGTGGGAATTCTCAAGGTTGAGATTTTCATAGGATGGTCTACGTCTTTGAAGGACAAGAGACGTGTTGTAAGAGGTATTTGCGATAGGATAAGATCAAGGCACAACGTGGCTATTGCAGAAGTGGACAATTGTGATTTGTGGCAGCGATGCACTCTCGGGATAGCATGTGTTTCTAATGATGTCGGGGTTGTGGAAGGCGTGCTATCCCAGGTATTAAAAGATATAGAAACTTGTGCGGAGCTCGAAGTGACTGGTTTCGAGAAAACCGTTGTGTAGGTTTGGCAGGTGATTAGAGGTGACTCGATTGAGACCGAAGAGGGTCGCTGAATCGATTCGGTCCGAAGTAGCGGATATCTTCGCCAGGGAAATGAAGGATCCAAGACTTGGTTTTGCCACTGTGACAGATGTGGAAGTCTCCGGGGATCTTAGGCATGTGAAGATATTCGTAAGTGTGATGGGTGATGAAACACAGACTTCTGAGACTATGGCAGCCCTTGACAGCGCCCAAGGCTTCATTCGTAGTGAGCTTGGGAAACGCATAAGGCTTCGCCACACGCCGGAAATCTCATTTCATCTTGATACATCTATCCAGCATGGTGCCAGGGTTTTTGAGCTATTGCAGGAGATCCGGAAAGAAGAGGGAGGCCCGGAGTAGTGGAAAGCCACGAAGAGATAGCAGGGATACTCTTGCGGTATCATAGGCTTCTCATTGTCACACACGTAATGCCTGACGGGGACGCTATCGGGTCAATGTTGGGGCTCGGCTTAGGATTGCAAAGGAAGGGGCGTCAGGTGACAATGACGTGTCCAGGAGGAATCCCTGAAAATTTGCAGTTCATGCCTGGCTCGGATCAGATAGTGCCTGTTGATGAGATTCGCTCCCATGAATATGACATCGTGGTGGCTTTGGATTCATCAGATCCAGGACGTATCGAAGGAGTATACGAACAGATTCCTCCCGGTGTGCCAATTGTGAATATTGATCATCACGCGACAAACAAGGGGTACGGCACGTACAATTATATAGACAGCGCATCTGCAGCCACAGGTGAACAGGTCTATAGGGTCCTAATTGCCATGAATGTCCGTGTAGACCTCAATATTGCAGTGTGTCTGTTTACCGCAATCGCCACAGACACAGGGTTTTTCAGGTTTTCCAACACGACCCCCACCACTTTACGCATAGCTGCCAGGCTGGTAGAGAGAGGGGCGGATCCCAGCGGCATTTCTGAACAAGTCTATGAGGCCAGATCTTTAGAGAGCCTCAAGATGCTTGGGCGAGTCCTTGATACTCTACAAGTGGATAAGAGCGGTAAGATAGCCTGGATGGAGGTATACCGTGATTGGCTGTCCGAGTTTTCGCTTGATGAAGGACAGACTGAGGGGTTTGTGAATTATGCTCGTATGGTCAAAGGTGTTGAGGTTGCTCTCATCTTCAGGGAAAGCGCTGATGGCAAAATACGCATTGGGATGAGGTCAAAGGGAGATTTTGATGTGGGCGCCTTTGCTGAGACGCTAGGTGGCGGCGGGCACGCAAGGGCAGCCGGCTGTAGTTTAGATGGTCAGTCCATCAGTGAAGCTAAGGAGTTAGTGTTTGGGAAGGTTTATGAGATAATGGGGCTTGCAGGTGACTGACCTTTGACGGTGAATGGCGTATTGCCTGTAGTAAAACCAAGGGGAATGACTTCCCATGATGTTGTCGCGCACATAAGGCGGACTTTTCGCATTGGAAGAGTAGGCCATACCGGAACCCTTGATCCTGACGCCACAGGTGTGCTGGTTATTCTCCTCGGCAAGGCTACTCGCCTAATGCAGTTTATGGTAACGTTGCCTAAGACCTATCTAGCCGAAATTGTTTTGGGTATCACCACTGACACGCTTGATGCGTCGGGAGAGGTGCTTTCAAAAACTCATGAGGCCAAGGTATCAAAGGAGCGCTTTTTGGAGGCGCTTTCACATTTTCAGGGTGAGATTTGGCAGGTCCCGCCTATGGTTTCAGCAGTTCATCATAAGGGTCGAAGACTCTATGAGCTTGCTCGGGAAGGAATTGAAACGCCGCGGGAACCTCGAAGAGTTCATATCTATACGCTTACGGTTCAAGCGTGGCCTAATCATGAGGTTCTGACATTTGGCGATAAAGTATCAGTCTTGATTGAGTGTTCCTCCGGAACATACGTACGTCAACTAGCAGCGGATATCGGAGAACGTCTAAGCTGCGGGGCTCATATAGGCTCACTGTTTCGTACCAAGGTCGGCGATTTCGACATAGATTCCTGCTACACTTTGGAAGAGTTGGAAGAGGCTGACGGAGACGGGAGCTTTCCCGACAAAGTCTTGCCTGTTTCAGCCGGGCTTTCCCATTTACCCACCGTTACCCTAACTGAAGATGAAAGAGATGCGAAGAGGAGACTGTCTTGCGGGACCAAGGTCGATGCGAAGGACTTGCTTCAGGAAGTGAAAGGGAAAGAGACAGAGCAGCTTAAAGATAGTGGTTTCATAAATGTGCTCTCATCGTCCGGCGATGTTATTTGCGTTGCAAAGAGAGAGATAATCGAAGGCGAAGTCTATTTACAGCCGATTGTTGTTTTTGCTTAGGCAGGTATGGGGATGGAGGTTAATCGGTGAGGGTATTCCGGGATACTCTGGCAATACATGTCAGCGACATACCTGAATCAGTGGTCGCTTTAGGCACATTTGACGGTGTTCATTTAGGACATATGGAGATTCTCAGGCGGTGCGCATCTCGGGGAAGGCAAGAAAATATGCCGAGTGTAGCCTTTACTTTTCATACGCACCCTCTGGAGATCATAAGACCTCAATTTGCGCCGCGACTTCTTACTGATGTTGAGGACAAGCTTGCTTTAATCCAGGCACAAGGTATAGAAAATACGGTTATAGCCCAGTTTGACAGCGAAATGGCCAGAGCGACACCGGAAGAGTTTGTACGTGAGATTTTGGTGGATTCTCTGAGAGCTAAGTGGGTGGTTGCCGGGTTCAACTACACATTCGGGTGGAAGGCGAAGGGAAACGCGGAAACCCTTAAAGATCTCGGCGAGAAATACGGATTCTCTGTTGAAATCTCAAACCCTGTGGTAGTAGACGGAACTCCGGTCTCCAGCACAAGAATTCGGTCGAGTCTGGCCAAGGGGGATGTGGAAGAGGCATCTATAATGTTAGGAAGACCATTCTCGATTAAGGGAAAGATAATAAAAGGGGAGAGTCGCGGAAAGAGCCTGGGTTACCCTACAATTAACATGGACGTGCCCCATGGAATTGCCCTTCCCAAACGTGGTGTCTATGCTGCAAGGGTTTATGTCAAAGGATGTATGTTCGCAGCTGTAACCAATGTAGGCGTACGGCCCACCTTCTCAGGGGAGAACATGAGCGTGGAGACTTATATAATCGGTTTTGAGGGAGATCTTTACGGAGAGACTTTAAGAGTCTTCTTCGCCAAGAGGCTTCGGGACGAAATCAAGTTCTCTTCAGGAGAAGCTCTGTCGTATCAGATTTCCCAAGATGTAGAAAGAACAAAAGAGCTTCTTGGCAATTGGAACCCCCGGGACCGGGTTTTCGGAATCTCCGAGGACGCCTCGTGAGGGGCGGGAAGTATCGTTTACATTGAGATGTCCATGTGATAACATTAATAATTAATAGCACTTACGCTATAGAGACCCGACGCTAGGATCCTTCGACCCTCCGACGAGTTTCTTGGCAGCGGGGGACATGTATATTCTTAGGAGGTGTAGTGACATGGCTTTGCCAGTCGAAGAAAAACGTGCAATTATTGAGAAATACAGAATCCACGAGCAGGATACCGGCTCGCCTGAAGTTCAGATTGCCATACTTACTGAAAGGATAAACAGCTTAACTGAACACTTGAAGGAGCATAAGAAAGACCACCATTCCAGACGAGGGTTGTTAAAAATGGTAGGTCAAAGACGCAATCTTCTTAACTACTTGCGAGACAAAGATATTGAGAGATATAGAGCAATTGTGGAGAAACTAGGTCTTAGGAAGTAGTAAGTGATTTTGAGGAGGATCGATTAAATATGGAACACCACTGCCTAGATATGATTCTGGGCGGGAGGAGACTTTCGCTTGAGGTCGGAAAGGTAGCGCAACAAGCCAATGGTTCTGTCTTAGTTCGGTATGGTGATACTGCTGTCTTAGTGACAGCATGTATGTCGAAGGAACCTCGTGAGGGGATCGATTTTTTCCCACTGATTGTGGACTACGAAGAGAGACTTTACGCTGTGGGGAAAATCCCCGGTGGCTGGATAAAACGTGAAGGGAGACCTTCAGAGGTCGCCACTATTTCAGCGCGCATGATAGACAGGCCGCTGCGACCTCTGTTTCCCGAGGGATTCAGGCACGATGTGCAAGTGGTCTGTACAGTATTATCAGTGGAGCAAGACAATGACCCGGATATAACGGCTCTCATCGGCGCTTCTGCTGCGCTGGCTATTTCTGACATACCGTTTGAAGGGCCTATAGGCGGGGTCAAAGTCGGCAGGGTTAACGGTGAATTTGTTATTTGCCCCACACTTTCCCAAGCTGTGGAGAGCGATCTTAATCTAACGATAGCAGGCAGCAAAAACGCTATTCTTATGGTTGAAGCCGGTGCTGATGAGGTTGCGGAAGAAGTTATCCTGGACGCCATCTCCTTCGGCCATGAAGCGGTTATTGAAATTGTGGATCTTATTGAGAGGCTCGTGTCTCTTTGTGGAAAGCCAAAACGCGAGGTACCATTATACACGCCTGATGAAGGTGTCATGTCCAGAGTAAGGGAGCTGGCTGGAGAAGATGTTTCTTCGGCTCTCAGGATCGCAGACAAGCTTACCCGCGAGGAAAGACTTGAAGAAATCGAGGCGGAGATCCTCGAGAAGCTTATGAGTGACTCTACAGAAGTCCCCGCTTCTCTTGAGACAGATGTGCCATCTGTCCTCAAGGCAGTGACTAAAGAGCAATTAAGGAAGATGGTAACCGAGGAAGAAGTTCGTATTGACGGGCGTAAGTGCGACGAGATCCGTCCGATATGGTGTGAGGTCGGTCTTCTCCCCAGGGTCCATGGAACAGGTCTTTTTACGCGTGGTCAGACCCAGGTTCTTACGAATGCTACTCTAGGTGCTATCGGCGATGAGCAGCTTTTGGACGGGCTTGGTGACGAGGAGTCCAAACGATTCATGCACCATTACAATTTCCCTCCCTACAGTGTAGGCGAGGTGCGCCCAATAAGAGGTCCCGGCAGGCGTGAGATAGGCCACGGCGCCCTGGCTGAACGGGCTTTGTCCCCTGTGATACCGGATGAGGTGGAATTCCCATATACTATCAGATTGGTTTCTGAGGTTCTGGAATCTAACGGGTCGACTTCTCAGGCGAGCGTGTGCGGTTCCACGCTTGCTCTGATGGATGCAGGAGTCCCGATTAAGCGGCCGGTAGCAGGTATAGCCATGGGCCTCATAAAGGAAAATGAGAAGGTCTCAATCCTCTCTGATATTATGGGAATTGAAGACGCCTTAGGTGATATGGACTTCAAAGTCGCAGGTACTATAAAGGGAATCACAGCCCTTCAAATGGACATTAAGGTCTCGGGAATCACCCGTGAAATCATGGAAAAGGCGCTTGCGCAAGCGAAGGAAGGTCGTATGTTCATCCTCGGCAAGATGTTGGAAGTAATATCGGAGCCACGAAAAGGGCTTTCGCCGTACGCTCCGAGGATTATCACTATGAGCATTGATCCTGATAAGATTCGTGATGTCATAGGTCCCGGAGGTAAGGTAATAAGGCATATCATTGACGAGACCGGCGTAAAAATTGATATTGAGGATGACGGACGAGTCTTCATAGCTTCCCAAGACGAGGAAGCCGGCGAAAAGGCGAAGAAGATGATAGAGGACCTTACAGCTGATGTGGAGGTAGGGCGAATATACAACGGCACTGTCACAAGGACTACGAACTTCGGGGCATTTGTGGAAATTCTTCCTGGAAAGGAAGGGCTTGTTCATATTTCACAACTTGCTCATACACGTGTCGGCAAAGTAGAAGATGTAGTGGAGGCAGGAGACCCGATTACTGTTAAAGTAACGGAGATTGACGGGATGGGCAGGATCAATCTGTCCCGCAAGGACGCTCTTCCAAGGGACGAAAGCCTCGGCGGCAACTCTCACGGAGGACAACATAGAAAGCGTCCTAATGTCCAAAGATACCAGCGCAAGCAGTAAGACGACCTCTGGGCAAAGAGTGAGAATGACCAATAAGCTGCAATAAGAGAATTAAAGTAAATAGAGTGAAAGAGTGTGAAGCCTGACTTGGGAGTATCTGATTTTCTCCTTCGGCGGGCTTTTTTCAATTGAGAGCCTTTGCGGATAGAATCAAGTCCGAGGTTTTGTCAGGCTTTGCTCCTTAGATTGGAGGGATTTACCTATGAATTGGAGAAGAATGATGCAGTAATTTCAAGGAGGCGCTGACATGAGCATATCGACTGTCGCCGTGATTGGAGCTGGGCAAATGGGCTCAGGAATAGCGCAAGTAGCGGCTGCTTCCGGCATGACTGTAATTCTGGGAGATGCAAGCTATGAGCTTGCAGAACGTGGACTCAGTAAGATTCGGAAAGGACTTGCCCGGTCAGTGGAAAAAGGCAGACTCAGCCCGGAGACGAGTGAGGCAACGTTGTCAAGAATTCGCCTTGCAGGAGAATTATCCGCTGCCGGGGACGCTGACATGGCTATCGAGGCAGTTGTGGAAGCAGTTGACGTAAAGCTTCGCGTCATGGAACAATTGGATTCAATTATGAAACCGGAGTCGATTATAGCGTCTAATACCTCTTCCATATCTATTACACAGCTTGCAGCTGCCACCCGCCGTCCCGACAAAGTCATCGGTATGCATTTCTTCAATCCGGTTCCAGTCATGAAATTGGTGGAAATTATAGTCGGCTACTGGACTTCAACTGAGACTCAAGAAGCCGCACGATCTCTGGCAGAGAAATTCGGAAAAACTCCTGTTTTGGTTAAAGACTCGCCGGGGTTTGTAGCAAACAGGCTTCTGATCCCTATGATTAACGAAGCGGTATACTGTCTCATGGAAAACACAGCGTCTAAAGAGGATATTGATCGTGTAGCATGTCTCGGCATGAATCATCCTATGGGCCCGTTAGCGCTTGCGGATCTGATTGGTCTTGATGTATGTTTAGCCATTATGGAGGTTCTCTATGAGAGTTTCGGTGACCCGAAGTACAGGCCTTGTCCGTTGCTTAAGAAAATGGTGGAGGCCGGATGTTTAGGCAGAAAGACGGGCCGAGGTTTCTATGATTACCAAGGGACGGGGGAATCATGAGACCCAGTGAGAAACCAAGTCTGACAAACGAAGAGTTGGAGGTTATCTTAAACTCCACTCATGACGGAATGGTAGCTGTCAACGTTTCCGGTGTTATCACAGTATTCAATGCTGCTGCAGGCAGGCTTATGGGGGTTGACCCGGAGGATATGGTAGGGGCTTTGGCCAAGGATGTCATCCCCAACACCAGACTGCATGTGGTGCTTGAGACAGGTGAAGCCGAACTGAATCAGAAACAGGTGTTGGAAGATGTGACCATAATCTGTAACAGAATGCCTGTAAAAGACAGTACGGGGGCTTTGATCGGCGCTGTATCAGTCTTTCGGGATATTACAGACATAATATCATTAGCCGAGGAAATCACGAATCTTAAACACATTCAAGGATTGCTCGAGGCGATAATCAACTCTACGGAAGATGCTATCTCTGTTGTGGACGAGAACGGGCTCGGGATTCTAATCAATCCTGCATATACCAGGCTGACCGGGCTCATTGAGGACGATGTCATAGGAAAACCGGCTGCCATAGATATAGCGGAAGGCGAAAGTGTTCATATGAAGGTCTTGCGTACAGGCCTTCCTGTGCGGGGCGCAAGGCTCAAAGTGGGGCCGGGGCGACGCGAGGTTATGGTTCATGCAGCGCCAATCTTTGTCGGTGAGGAACTCAGAGGCAGTGTAGCAGCTATCCATGATTTAACGGACATCCGCAGACTGACTGAAGAACTTGACAGCGCAAAACGCCTTCTCAGGACCCTTCAGGCAAAATACACCTTCGACGACATAATTGCATTCAGTCGCGGTATGGCTTTAGCTGTTGAACAGGCCAGGCGTGTTTCTTCCACACCTGCCACAGTTTTACTTCGGGGAGAGAGCGGAACCGGAAAAGAATTATTCGCGCATGCTATCCACAATGCCAGTCCCAGACGGCAAAAGCAATTCATCAGGGTTAATTGCACAGCGATTTCCAGTACGCTGTTTGAGGCTGAACTTTTCGGGTACGAGGACGGCGCCTTTACAGGAGCGAAGCGAGGGGGTAGGCGGGGCTTATTCGAAGAGGCTGCAGGAGGCACAATCTTTCTTGATGAAATCGGAGAGTTGCCTTTATCTCTTCAAGCGAAGCTCCTCCGCATACTGCATGAAAAGGAGATTATCCGAGTCGGAGGCACCAAGGCCATACCTGTTGATGTTCGGATTATAGCGGCCACAAACAGCGATTTAGAAAAGGCTGTGAAAGAAGGAAGGCTGCGAGAAGACCTATACTATCGCTTGAATGTGGTTCCCATATTTATACCGCCGCTTAGAGAAAGACTTGAAGACTTGCCCTTTCTGTGTCAAACTCTGATACGTAGGTTCAACCAAGCGTACGGACGTAATGTGACTTGTATATCTCAACATGCCATAGATGCGCTGTCTGACTATGAGTGGCCTGGAAACGTACGAGAGCTTGAAAATGTCCTCAGCAGGGCTATGATAAACATGCATTACAGTGATATAGAAATCTTGCCTGAACACCTGCCTGCGTTGGACAGGCTGGGCTCACGTTCAGGATTCGCCCAGCGTTTTCAGGGTTCTGAAGAAAGGACTGTAACGAGGAAATTAAGAGAAGCAGTGAAAGATGCTGAAGTGAAGGAAATCCGGAAGGCGCTGGAAGTTGCAGGCGGTAATAGGCGAATAGCTGCTGAAATCCTGGGAATTGGCGTAAGAAGTCTTTACTACAAGATTGACCGCTATAATATTAAGTGATATGTTTCACATGGTATTGCAATATATTGCAGTGCCTTTTCTGTTGTATTGCAACTTACTGCATCATATACTCGGGTATCATGCAAAATGTTGCAATCGTTGATTAAACCATTACCATAGGGGCCATCTTTAACTTCCTTACACCTAGCCAGCTACAAGCCACTTTAAATCCTTACATGAGTATTTCAACGGGTTTGGCACGGGACTTGCATATACATATTACTGTCAGGACATAAGCACGGGACCCCGGATCCTGAGCAAGTTGACCTTCCAGGTCAAATATGTGGACTGCGGGGTGTTGCCGATAAAGGTTCTTATTGTAAATCCCGGTTCCACCACAACTAAACCGGCGCTCTGCTCCTTTTCCGGCCATCAGTTCAAAAGACCGTTACGCATAAGACGAAAGCCAGTGGCGCGAAGTAAATTGAAATGCAGATTGCGGTCGGGGATAGGTACACAAATTCGGAATCTTTGACCGGAAGCGCTTTCCGAGCGCTTCCTGGAGAAAAAAGGTTAAAGGCATACGGGATAGGAGGCGGTAGAGATGGTAAGCTCTCTCCGAGGCATTGCAGAGTTGGCAAAAGCGCGGGGCACTAAGACTTGCGTAGTCGTGGCTGCAGAAGACCCGGAAGTGCTTGTTGCAATAGATGAAGCAGTTACCTATGGAATAGCCAGGAGCATCCTTATAGGGAACCTTCTTAAGATAGAGCAAGCTGCCGATATTGCCGGAGTGGACATTTCCAGACATACGCTTGTAGAAGAAGACAACCCATCTACTGCAGCACGTAGAGGTGTCTTGATGGTTTCGCAAGGCGAAGCCCATCTGGTAATGAAGGGGCTGGTCAGTACATCTGATGTGCTGAAGGCGGTTCTTAGCAAAGACGGAGGGCTCAGAACAGGCAGGCTTCTGTCACACTTGTCCGTCTTTGAAATGCAGGAAAATAACAGACTGGTGATATTCAGTGACGCAGCTATGAACATCTCACCCACGTTGGAAGAGAAGGCTGAGATTACACAAAACGCTATTGATGTGGCTCACTTGCTGGGTATAACTAATCCCCGGGTAGCGGTTATCGCTGCTATTGAATACGTGAACAGTGACATGCCTGCTACAATTGATGCGTCATGTATCAGCAAAATGGCAGAGCGAGGCCAGATTAAAGGTGGTATAGTTGACGGCCCGTTAGCTTTGGATAATGCGATTTCTCTTGAGTCAGCCAGAATCAAGGGGATCATAAGTCCGGTAGCAGGCAGGGCCGATATCCTGATAATGCCTGATATTGAAGCAGGGAACGTTTTTTATAAGACCCTTGTATGCATGGCAAGTGGGTGCTGCGCAAGCGTTGTGGTGGGCGCGAAGGCGCCTGTCGTCTTAACCTCAAGAGCGGATTCCCGCGAATCGAAGTTCTATTCCCTTGCATTGGGTATTGCCTTAAGCTAGCCGGCATGGAGATTCCAACCCGGCCGGTGTCAGCGTTAAAGCGTTAAAGCGGACGGTGGTTGCAGCGAGGAGACGCTTGCTTAATAGGTAACAGTAAGCTGACCAAGTGTGAAGCGCTTGGCAATGAAGAAAGGAGATAGGTGCCCCATGAGAGTTTTTGATGAACTGTCTAAGTACGGATATGAGCAACTGGTTTTCGCCAATGACGAAGTGTCAGGGTTACGTGCGGTTATAGCTATCCATGATACTACCCTTGGACCTGCTCTCGGTGGATGCAGAATGTGGCCGTACGAATCGGAAGAAGAGGCAGTTATTGACGCGCTAAGACTGGCAAGGGGAATGACCTATAAGAGCGCGGCTGCAGGCCTCAACCTTGGCGGAGGCAAGGCTGTAATCATTGGAGATCCACGGAAAGACAAGAGTGAAGCGTTATTACGGGCATTCGGAAGATTCGTGGATACACTGGGAGGGCGGTATATAACCGCTGAAGACGTTGGGATTCGTGGGGAGGATGTAGAGATCATTCACATGGAGACGGGGTATGTGGTGGGACTGCCTTCAGGCCCCGGGGCAGGCGGTGACCCGTCGCCGGTTACTGCGTACGGGGTGATCCGCGGGATTATAGCCTGCTTGGAAGAAGTATTCGGTGATGGCTCACTTAGTGGCAGAAGCGTAGCTGTTCAAGGTATTGGCAATGTCGGTTACTCCATTGTGAAATATCTTGCCAAGGAAGGTGCTAAAGTTTATGTAGCTGACGTGTTCCAAGAAAGGGTGGACGCGGTAGTTGAAGAATTCGGGGTGGAGCCTGTTTCTCCCGATGAGATTTATGACACGGAATGTGATGTGTTCTGTCCGTGTGCGTTGGGCGGAGTGATAAACGGGGAGACAGTGACGCGGTTGAGGTGTAAGATTGTAGCAGGGTCCGCCAACAACCAGCTCAGGGATGAAAGCCATGGTGATGCCTTGGAAGACCTGGGCATTCTTTACGCGCCTGACTATATTATCAATGCAGGAGGAGTAATCAACGTAGCTGAAGAGCTCTATGGTTACGACAGGGAAAGGGCTTTGCGCAAAGCAGGTTATGTATACGACAGGATCAAGTCCGTCATAGAAATAGCTAAGCGGGAAGGAATCTCCCCACATCTGGCAGCGTCCCGTCTTGCAGAGGAAAGGATAGGGAAGATAGGCGGAATCCATAGGATATACGTGCCTCGACATGCAGTATGCCGGCGCGCTGTTACTTAACTAGCTACCGGGAGGGAGACGATTATGGAGCTGGGCAAAGAAGGGACGATGCCTGATGGAAAAAGCGGCCATCAGGTCGCTCATAGGATACTCGTGATTAACCCTGGTGCCACATCCACAAAGATCGCTGTATATAACGACGATGAGCTGGTTTTTGAAGAGGCGATCAGATACAGGCCCGAGGAGCTTGCCGTGTTCGAAACCGTGATGGACCAGTACAAAAAAAGAATTGAAGACATATTTGAAATCCTGGCCGGGCGGAACTGTCAGGTGTCAGATTTCACCGCGATAATCAGCCGCGGAGGCTTACTGAAGCCTATAGAGGGCGGAGTCTATGAGGTAGGCACGAAAATGATCAATGATCTGGTAGGCGCAGGCAAGATCTCTCACGCCTGCAATCTCGGGGCTCCGATGGCTCACGAGATTGCAAGCATTATCAATGTCCCTGCATTCATCGCGGATCCTCCGGTAGTTGACGAGTTTTGCGAACTTGCCAGGTTATCCGGCCTTCCGGAAATACAACGGACTGCCGTATTTCATGCCCTCAATCATAAGGCTGTAGCTAAGCGGGCAGCTAAGGCAATGGGGGTTCGGTACGAGGACGCGAATTTCATCGTGTGCCATGTGGGAAGCGGAGCCACTATCGGTGCCCATGAGAATGGTAGAGTTATTGATGCAAATCATGCTTTAGACGGAGAGGGACCGTTTACTCCTGAGAGGAGCGGAGGGCTTCCCCTCCTTGGTTTTGTGGAAATGTGCTACTCAGGCAATTACTCACTTGAAGATATTAAGAAGAAGCTGGTAGGTAAAGGTGGGCTCATGGCTTATCTTGGCACAAACAGCGCAGTTGAAGTAGAAAAGCGCATTCAGGAAGGAGACGAATATGCAGCCCTCGTCTATGAAGCCATGGCTTACCAGATTGCGAAGGAAATAGGTGCCCAAGCCGCTGTTCTTAAAGGGGATGTTGACGCTATAATCATAACAGGCGGGGTGGCTTATTCAGAAATACTGGTAGAATGGATTAAGGATCGCGTTAAGTTCATAGCGCCTGTCTTGGTTTATCCAGGCGAAGATGAGATGCAGGCTTTGGCGGAAGCGTGTCTTCGTGCGCTTCGCAACGAGGAGGAAGTAAAGGTCTACACGTAGACGTAGGAGGTGACGCAAAGTGGCAAGAGTTGTATTTGACGAAGAACGGTGTAAGGGTTGCGAGTTGTGTATCGCCTTTTGTCCCAGGAAACTCCTGGTTATGGCAGAGCATTTCAATGCTAAAGGGTACCATCCGGCGACCATACTTGACCAGGAAGAATGTAATGCATGCACATATTGTGCCAGGATGTGTCCGGAGGTGGCAATTGAAGTATATAAGTAAAGGAGGAACTTGATTCCCATGGGAGAAAAGGTGCTGATGAAAGGGAATGAAGCTATAGCCGAAGCTGCCATTTTAGCCGGCTGTAGACACTTCTTTGGGTACCCCATAACTCCTCAAAACGAAATTCCTGAGTACATGTCAAGGCGTATGCCTGAGGTAGGAGGTGTTTTTCTTCAGGCAGAAAGTGAGGTCGCAGGCAGCAACATGGTTTACGGAGCTGCGTGCGCCGGCGCCAGGGTGATGACTACATCTTCAAGCCCCGGGATCAGTCTGATGCAAGAGGCTATCTCATATATGGCAGGCGCAGAACTTCCCTGTGTACTTGTAAATATTGTCCGAGGCGGGCCTGGGTTAGGCGGTATACAAGGGTCGCAAGCTGATTACTTTCAAGCGACTAAAGGAGGAGGCCATGGTGACTATAAACTCATAGTTCTTGCTCCTTCGAGCGTGCAGGAACTCATGGACCTTACCATTACTGCTTTTGATTTGGCTGACATGTATCGTAACCCTGTCATGATCTTAGGCGATGCTATCCTGGGACAGATGATGGAGCCTGTAATCCTTAAGGAAAGACCGAAACAAGATTTGCCGCCGAAGACTTGGGCTACGGTAGGGGCGAAGATGCGGCCGAAGAATGTAATAACTTCCCTCAGTCTTGACCCGGTGAAATTGGAAAAACACAATCTCCGCCTGGCAGAGAAATACAAGCGAGTCGCAGATGAGCAAGTCAGGTATAAGACTTACATGGCTGATGATGCCGAGACATTGCTGGTGGCGTACGGAACTTGTGCCAGGATTGCTCAGGCAGCTGTTGATATAGCAAGAGAGCGTGGGCTGAAAGTCGGTCTGTTTCGGCCTATCAGTTTATGGCCTTTCCCATACGACGCTCTCCAATTGACAGCCCAGGAAAGCCTACGAGTGTTAGTTGTTGAAATGAGTCTCGGGCAGATGATAGAAGACGTGCGTCTGGCGATATTAGACTCTAAACCGGTCTGTTTCTATGGCCGTACAGGCGGGATGACACCGACACCCAGGGAAGTGCTGGACGAAATCGAAAAGATTGTGGAGGAGGGGATATAAGCAATGAAACAGGTATTTGGACGTCCGGACGCCCTGACAGACGTTCCTACACACTACTGCCCCGGATGCACCCACGGCATTATTCACCGTTTGGTAGCGGAAGTCATAGATGAGCTCGGTGTGCGTGAAAGAACCATTGGAATCTCGCCTGTGGGATGCGCAGTCTTGGCATATGACTACTTCAACTGCGATTTTGTCGAGGCTTCTCATGGTAGAGCGCCTGCAGTGGCTACGGGAATCAAGAGAGTCCTCCCTGACTCCGTTGTCTTCTGTTATCAAGGCGACGGGGACTTGGCTTCGATTGGAGCTGCTGAAATAGTCCATGCTGCGACTCGGGGAGAGAAAATCACTGTGATTTTTGTGAACAATGCGATATACGGCATGACCGGCGGGCAGATGGCGCCCACAACACTGCCGGGACAGAGGACTACGACTTCCCCAAGGGGCAGAGACGTGGAAAGCGCAGGCTACCCAATAAGAGTCGCAGAACTTCTTTCTTCATTGTCCGGGGTGGCGTATATTGCCCGGGTTTCCGCTACGAGCCCTGCAAATGTGACAAAAGCCAAACGTGCAGTAAGGAAAGCCTTTGAGATGCAGATAGACGGGAAAGGCTTCAGTCTCGTGGAGTTTCTCTCCACCTGTCCAATTAACTGGGGCATGTCTCCCCTTGAAGCGATGAAGTGGGTAGATGAGAAGATGAGCCTCTACTATCCTCTTGGAGACTACACTCAGGTTCCGGAGGTGGGCTAGTGATGCATGAAGAGGTGGTTTTTGCAGGATTCGGCGGACAGGGTGTCCTGCTAATAGGACAGTTGGTGACATATGCAGGAATGATAGAAGGCGCTAATGTGAGTTGGATGCCTTCATACGGCCCTGAGATGAGGGGAGGCACTGCCAATTGCCAAGTAGTAGTATCCTCTAAAGAGGTATCTTCTCCCCTTGTTACTGAGCCTACAAGTCTGATTGCCCTTAATAAGCCGTCCTTGGATAAATTTGCGCCATGGGTCAAGCGCGGTGGGCTCATCATTTATAACTCTTCCCTCATCCAGTCGCCGCCCGGGAGGACTGATGTGAGGGTGCTGGCTGTACCAGCCAATGAGGTTGCAAATGAACTCGGAGACTTACGTATTGCTAATATGGTGGCACTGGGAGCTTATCTTGCCACAAGTAGAGTGGTAAGTTGCGATACAGTCCTTGATGCCATGAAAAGAGTGCTGCCGGAGAGACGTCATAACCTGATTCCTCTCAACCGGCAAGCGCTTGCGCGCGGTATTGAAATAGCCTCAGTGTGGCATTCACGGGATCGGGGCGATGTCAGCGGGCGACAGTAAGCTCTGTCGTTCTTTCCAGGGGAGTATCGATACCTATATGGCCTCCGATACTCTCCCGCTTTTTCCCTTCAATTAGTATTTGGCAACGAGCGATTCCAGGGAATTCTGTGAGCGTATTGACTATAGACCCGACAAGAAGCGCCTCATTCCAGCTGCCACCCACGAAATTGGTTACAATCTCTTGACTGAAATCTGCAATAGCCAGATCCTCTTTTACTTCGAGCTTTCTTACCTCTGTTCCTTGAGGAATAGTTCGCTCCAGCCCGCTTTCAGGAAGAGGCCCTCTGACAAGAAGTTCCAATGCGCCCCTCATGGGTTCTGTGCCTATGGGTACCCTTTGCTTTACAGGAACCAAGTGTGACTCAGTTGTTGTGCTTTTGGCATAGTATACTGTCACCTCAGGGCCTAACGCAAACTTTTCCGGAGTCTCGATTTCCGACACTCGTCTGGATAGAGCACTGAGATCTTCAAACGCTCTGTCCAGGTCCCTCTCAATTGCCCCAATATCCCGGGATAACCTTGTTGTCACGCCTACTGACCATCCTGCCAAGGCCAGGGCGACAAATATGGCTGCCCAAATATGCCATTTTTGCACCGTTATGCCTCCTCAAATTATCAATGACTATGATGTCCCCCATGGGGGAAACATATTCGAGACAAGTATAGAGCAAAGCCACACGGCTTTTCCACCCTTATTCATGACTATACGACAGCATATGCGATTTCCCTGCTACGAGCCTTACATGTTCCGGACGGCCCTTTCTTTGACTTCAGGGAGGACTTTAAGGGGGCTTTACTTATGATAAGGGCGAGGCGAGGTTCTGTCACAAAGGTTGCAAGGCTCACTTCAGGTGCGCTGGAGGCAGAGGTGATATGTGAAGGAGAGATCGGAGCAGCCATATGTTATCCGGAGCTGAC
>JAKPFY010000198.1 GCA_029551185.1 Bacillota bacterium | reverse complement strand
TCTATCGATGGTTTATTCCAAGATCACTGCCGCGCAGATTACAGTTCCCCTCCGTAGACTCTGCGAAGGTACAAGGCTCTTGCGGGAGGGCGATTACTCGGTGCGGGTAGACTTGCGCTTGCAGAATGAGTTTGCGGAGCTCCAGAGCACTTTCAACGACATGGCCGATAGTATTGAGCGAGAGATGTCTCTGCGCAGAAAATCGGAGGAAGACAGGAAACGGCTCATTCTCGACATTTCCCACGACCTGAAGAATCCCATGTCTAGCATCCAGGGCTATGCTGAGCTGCTGTACCAAAGACCAGACCTGAGCGAAAAGGACCGGAACGAGTACCTTAAGATTATTCAGCAAAACAGTCAGCGAGCAAATCAGCTCCTCACCGAGCTATTTGAGCTTTCCGAAATGGACAGCCCCGAGTTTACTCTAAGAGCTCAGGAAGTGGATCTTAGCGAAACCCTGCGTCAGGCCTGCGGCGAGCTTGTGCCGCAGCTAGAGAGGGCGGGTTTTCGTTACGAATTCGACATTCCCGAAGAAAGCGTCCTATGTTTGTTG
The DNA here is from genome assembly GCA_029551185.1 of Bacillota bacterium. GTDB lineage: Bacteria > Bacillota > SHA-98 > UBA4971 > UBA4971 > UBA4971. Next base: position 971 of record JAKPFY010000198.1, on the reverse strand, counting down.
GACCTAAACCGCTTTAGCCGGATCATTCAGAACCTAGCCTCCAACGCCATGCGGTACAATCCTTTGGGAACAACAGTGAAAGTCAAACTGGAAGTCCAGAACGGTCAAGCGATCATTGACTTTGCCGACGACGGGGTCGGGATTCCTGCCCATCTCACTGAGGACATCTTCAAGGCTTTTGTTCGGGCAGACACTTCCCGAAGGTCGGAAACTGGCGGCAGCGGACTGGGGCTTTCTATTGCCAAGAAAATCGCCCAGGCCCATGGCGGTTATCTAACACTGCACACAGAGGGCGAACAAGGTTCTGTCTTTCGGATTGTGCTCCCCGTGATTTAAGATTGATTTAAGGTTGGATTCAGCTGTATGACAGGTTCCCTTGCTATGATGGCCGTGACAGCAAAGGACCTGGATTACAGCTATTTTTTTGTTGGAGTCAATTCAGAAAGAAGAAAGGGAGGTGATGCCTGATGACCTGTGAACCGACGCGACTTGAGATGTTTCTGACTAGGATCGTCTTTTTCTTGTGTGGCAAATCAGTCTATCAGGATTTCTCTGACCGTCTACCCCTCCAAGGCACGGAGAAGGTGTTGGACTTTGGCTGCGGCATGGGAACGGTTGCCTATTATGTGGCGAGAAGGCTTCCTCAAGGCCATCTAGTTTGCCTAGATATCTCCCAGAGACGGCTAAGCGCCTGCCGCAGAACCTTGCGAAGATTTCGCAACGTATCCTTCCTCTGCGTGGAAGCCTCCGAACTTCCCCGGGACAGCTTTGATGTCATCTATTGTCACTTTGTCTTACATGACATCCCCCCGGGCGATCTGGAAACAGTGATCCCGTGGCTGGCTGAATCGCTGAAACCCGGTGGAGTATTCGTGATTCGTGAGCCTCTGAATGAAGCAGAGGCTTTGAGAGGAATCAAACGCTTGACAGAGCACAGCGGACTGCTTCTCAAAACTAGCCGCATTACTCAT
>JAKPFY010000241.1 GCA_029551185.1 Bacillota bacterium | reverse complement strand
CAGTGGCTGATGACGGAGGGAGTTCAGGTAGGCTCAGAAGAGAGATGGGAGTGCTCCCCCCGGGTGATATCCGCGACTGCTTGGTGGCGTTAGCAGATTCCGAGCCTCTTATGGCCCGTCTTTTCGAGTACAGATTTCCGGAAGGCGATCCCACAGGTCTGGGGGGCCATGCTTTTGGGAATCTCTTTATCGCGACTATGTCCGCTATTACCGGTGATTTCGATGAAGCAGTAAAAGAATCCAGTCGGGTTTTGGCAGTGCGAGGTCGTGTGCTTCCGTCCACTCTGGAGAATGTGGCCCTTGTTGCCCAGTGTCAAGGGGGTCAGGTGGTATGTGGGGAATCTACAATTGGCAGATGCTCGACACGTATTGAGAAGGTGTTCCTTAAGCCTGCAAATCCCAGGGCGCTTCCTGAGGCTCTTGAAAGTATTGCTGAGGCAGATGCGATAGTCTTGGGTCCGGGGAGCCTGTTTACCAGCGTGATTCCTAACTTGCTCGTTGAAGGGATTGCAGACGCTATTCGGGAGAGTCGGGCGCCAAGGATATATGTATGCAATGTCATGACTCAACCGGGAGAGACTGACTGCTTCACTGCCGCGGATCATGTGGAAGCTATCATAGATCATGCAGGGAGAGGAATTATCGACTATGTGCTGGTAAACACAGGCGGTGTGCCCGAGAAGCTAGCAGGAAAATACAGTCAGGAAGGGGCCTATCCGGTTGACATTGACAGAGATAGGCTTTGGTCTCTTGGAATCACAACTATAGAAGAGGATCTCATTTCTAATACGGACTATGCCAGGCACGATCCGTTCCGCCTCGCTGAAGCTGTGCTAAGGATTACCTCAATGGCAGGCAAACATTTAAGAATGAAGGCTTAAAACAGCTGATTGACAGCGCCGAAACCCATGATGATGCGCCATATCGCCACTGATGACAGGAATGCAACTAAGTCGGCGAGGAGACCTGCTATCAGTGAATGTCTGGTCTTCTTTATCCCTACTGCGCCGAAATAGACGGTTATGATATAAAGCGTAGTCTCAGAACTGGCTTGCATCGTAGATGCCATCCTGCCTATTGCGGAATCAGGCCCGTATTTCCTGATAAGGTCTATGGTGACTTCTAATGCTCCGGTTCCGGACAGAGGCCTGATGAAGGCTAAGGGAAGCAGCTCTTCAGGCATGCCCAGTTGTCTTCCTACGGGAGAAAGAATTCGGGTGAGCATAGAGAGCGCACCGGATTCGCGAAAGATCCCAATTGCCATAAACATGCCTACCAGAAAGGGAATCAACCTCACTGCAACGACAACCCCTTCTTTTGCGCCTTCTATGAACATTTCATATATTTTTACTTTCTTTATGTATCCTGCGATGCAGATAGCTGTAATCATAAGGGGTATCACAAGATTAGAGGCAAAGGTGACGGCCGGTATTAGCATATTTGAGTCCTCCTTCCAAGTATTTTATGTGCAGTCATCAGGCGCTTGTGTTCGGCGACTGCCTGCTTGCTGCAAACTGCCTAATTGCCTCTGGATATAGGGCGAAAAAAAATGTCAGCGAGTATTGCGACAAAGGTAGCGATGATGTTCATGATAATAATGGGCATGACTACTTCTGCCGGGTTATTGGAGTGATACTGCGCCCGAATGGCTATTATCGTAGTAGGCACAAGGGTAATACCTGCTGTGGAAATCGCAACAAAGGTACACATGGCATCACTTGGCATATCTTGAGCCTCGTTAAGTGACGCAAGTTCTTCCATGGCTTTTAGCCCAAGAGGAGTTGCAGCGTTACCCATACCAAGGAGATTTGCAGCTATACTCATGGTAATTGCAGCAAGCGCTGGGTGATCCTTAGGCAGTGAAGGGAAAAGCAGTCTTGCCACAGGAGCGAAGATCCGTGCAAGCCGTTTTGTGAGTCCGGCTGAGTCTGCGATCTTCATCAGACCGTTCCACATAGCCATGATACCGATAAATCCAAGACATATGTTCACCGCTTGGTTTGCGCTTTCAATAGCGGCTTTAGTTACGTCAGCCGATGTTCCTGTGGCAATCCCCGTTAACGTGCCGATGACAATCAGCATGAGCCAAATAGTGTTTATCATGTCAGACATCCTCCGTATTTGTTCTTGTAAGACCTGTACAGGCAGTATCCTAAGTACCTATATTCCGGACCGGAGACAGATTATTACTACAAGACATTCCCCGGCTTATGATAGAATTAGGTCAGGTGGTGCCCAAAATGTTCTATGCAGAGACAAAAGGCGAGCTTGCACGCATGATGCCTGACAGTGAATGCTGTATAATCTCTGAGCTTTCCGCAATTGCCAGAAGTTGCGGTAGATTGGAGATGCGGCAATGTGACGGCGAATCTCTGCCGGTATTTGAGATTTCAACTGAAAATGCAGCTTTTGCCCGTAAGATAATGGCATTTGTCCGTAATGTTTTCAGGTTTAAGCCTAAAGTAAGGTTCACCAGCCGTAAGCGTGGACTTCCGGGGAACAAGTACACTGTGGAACTGCCGTGCGATGCCGACACTCTTAGGATGCTTCAAGATATCGGCGTGATCTCGCAAAAAAGAGGCGGTGTTTCCCTCCGGAACGGTATCCCATGGTCTTTGTTATCCAAGCAATGTTGTCTTAGGTCATACCTTCGCGGGGTTTTTCTTGCGAGAGGATATGTGCAAAACCCGGAAAAAGAGTACCACATGGAGGTCATGACAGATAGTTTAACCCATGCTGAAGGGATAGTACGAATCGCTGAATCTTTCGATGTAATGCCTAGGATTGCCAGTCGCAAAAAGGGGCACATGGTTTATGTCAAGGGCGGGGACGATGTGGCTCAGTTGCTTCGGGTAATGGGCGCTCACTCTGCAGTGCTTACCCTGGAAAGTGTCAGAGTGCTTCGAAGTGTGCGCGGGGATGTGAATCGAGTCGTAAATTGCGAAACAGCTAACTTGACTAAGGCTGTAGACGCAGGTCTTGCTCAGGTTACAGCTATACGGAAGATTGATGAAATCATCGGGTTGGGGTCGCTCTCTCCCGGACTTCAGGAGATTGCCCGGCTTAGGTTAGCTAACCCTGAGATGACCTTAAGGGAACTTGGACGAATGTTGTCACCGCCTATAAGCAAATCCGCTGTCAATCACAGGATGAGAAGGCTTATCCAAACTGCGGAACGTTTGAGCGGTAATGTAGGATAAGATTCCCGCAAGGATTTTGCAGAGGAAATTCTGTGGTCTTCTCGAATACTGTAACGTAGGAGGTGTCAGGTAATGAAGATTGGTTATGAGATGAGTCTTAAGCAGGTTCAGAAGCTTGTGATAACTCCCGAGCTTCGTCAAGCCATAACCATTCTTCAATTGCCTTGGATGGAACTGGAGCAGTATATATCTGAAGAAATGTTGGAAAACCCGCTCTTGGAGTTCAAAGATAAAGATGAAGAGCAAGGCCCGGATTCATCTTGTGATATCCAAGATGAGGATGAATTTTCCCCGGATGAAATTGAAGGACAGACGAATCACGACATAGATTGGCAACTGTATTTTGAAGACGCAAGTGACATTGGGTACGTGGCCCCTTGGCAAGGCTATGATGAGCCTGAGGTATCATATGAGTCTTTCATTGGCCATATAGGGACTTTTCACGATTATCTCATGTTCCAACTACACCTTTCACCTATTAGCGAGGACCGAATGAAAATCGGAGCTTTCATTATCGGCGGGCTCGATGACGATGGTTACCTGCGTATGAAGATTTCTGAAATAGCAGCTATGTCCGGTGTTTCTTGTGATGAAGTTGAATCAGTTCTTAGCGTTATTCAACAGTTTGACCCGGCAGGTGTTGGTGCGAGGAGTCTTAAGGAATGTCTTCTGATCCAATTAGAGACCCTAAAGGCCAAGGATATACCTACTTCCAGATTGGAACTGGCAAAGACATTAATAGAGGAACACCTGGACGATATAGCCCAAGGCGGGCTTATCAAGATTGCAGAGGCTCTGGAAGTCGGGGTTCTCGAAGTCCAGGATGCATGCGACCTAATAAGAACTCTTGATCCTAAACCCGGACGGCAGTTTAGAAGTGAGCGCGCTCCGGCTTATATTGAGCCTGATGCGAGCATAGAGAGGGTTGGGGGAGAATATATCGTCACTGTCCACGACGTATCTGCTCCACGCCTTAGCATAAATCCTCTTTACAGAAGAATGTTGAGCGCAGCAGACGGGAACCAGGATACTGCTAAAGATTACGTAAAATCTAAGCTTAACTCGGCGTTATGGCTCATACGCAGTATTGAGCAAAGAAGGCAAACTCTGCAGAAAGTTATAGAGTGTATTGTCAAATTTCAACGGGATTTCTTCGACAGGGGTGTTAAGTATTTGAGCCCTCTGACACTTGAGGACGTAGCGAGGGAAATCGGAGTGCATGAATCTACGGTGAGCAGAGCGACACAAGGCAAGTATGTAGCGACTCCAAGGGGCACATTTGAACTGAAGTTCTTTTTTACCAGCGGAATTCAGACAGTTCATGGGAAAGGCGCTTCAAGCGAGAGCGTAAAGAAAATGATTCGTGAGATAATTGAAGGGGAAGACCCGGAGAAGCCGTTCAGTGACAGGGCTATCAGAGAGATTCTCATCGAGCAAGGGATTATGATTTCGCGTAGGACAGTGGCAAAGTACCGTGAGGAGGAAGGAATAGCACCTTCTACTTTAAGGAAGAGATTTTGCTAGAGATAGAAGGAATTTAAAGGAGGAAAGCGAATAAACTATAGAAGCGAACAGCACTTTTTTATTTGTCTAAAGCGGGACAATATTCATTATGCCGGGACGCAAATAGTCCCGCGAACGGGTCGGTTTTCCGGGAAAGTATCTGAAAGATCGTGTCAAATCTACATAAGAAAGGTTTGTCCAAATGGACAGATTTGTAAGTTTGCAGCAAAGAATAGCTCCGGAGATTGCGAGGCTTCTCGACCTACGTTACTCAATCTTACGCCATGTCCATTTTTATCAGCCCATAGGCAGACGGACTCTTTCTTCGCAACTTACAGTCAAGGAGCGGATTATCCGAAGCGAGTTAGAATTCTTGAGGAGGCAAGGGTTTATCTCAGTGAGCTCCTCAGGCGTTACCTTAACTCAAGACGGTGAGGTCATATGTCAGGAATTGGGGCAATACGTCAGGGAATTACGGGAGTTTGCCAGGTTAGAGCAGGCATTGGAACGCCTGTTGCCTGTACGAAGAATCGTGGTGGTGGCAGGGGACTCAAGACGTGATCCTGCTGTCAAGAAGGATATGGGCAGGGCGGTTGTCCGGCTTCTAAGGGAAATTGTAGAAGAGGGGGATATCATCGCTGCAGGCGGGGGAACTACAATGGTGGAGGTGGCAAAGGCGATTGTCCCATCGGGGTGGCCAAAGCATATTACCGTGGTCCCTACAAGAGGCAGTCTCGGAGAGGAGGTAGAAATACAAGCAGATTCCATTGCAGTTGAGATGGCGCGGTTGCTCGGAGGGACATATCGAGTACTGAATGTGCCTGACGATCTTCATCCTGAGACAATATCCAGAATTGTAAATGAGCCACGCATAAAAGAGATTCTGGAACTTATCAAGACAGCGAGGATTGTTATCCATGGTGTGGGAACCCTAGAGGAGATGATAAAAAGACGAAACATACCCGAGGAGGAAACAGAGCTCTTGAAGTCGTTAGGCGCTGTGGCGGAGATGTTCGGGTATTACTTCGACAAAGAGGGAAACATGGTCTATTACACTCCAAGTATGGGTATTCGCCCTGATGACCTACATGGCAAAAAAACTATTTCAGTCGCAGGTGGCGCAAATAAAGCGCAGGCATTGCTTGCAGTGCTAAAGCGCCATTCTCGCGAAGCTCTCGTCATAGACGAGGCTGCAGCCTTAAAAATACTGGAAATTGAAGACAGGGGGAAAGAGAAATGGCAGTAAAGATTGGAATTAACGGGTTTGGAAGAATAGGCAGGTTGGTGTATAGGGCGGCTTATGAGAATCCGGATGCAGAGATTGTGGCTATCAATGATCTGGCTGATGCCAAGACCAATGCTCATCTGTTGAAATATGATTCCGTCCACGGCATATTCCCCGGGAATGTGGAGGTAAAGGACGGGAACATAGTTGTTGACGGAAAGACGATAAAAGTCTTCTCTGAAAGGGAACCTCAAGCTATCCCATGGCGTGACATGGGTGTGGATATTGTAGTAGAGTCTACAGGCGTATTCACCGCAGCTGACAAGGCAAGCGGTCATCTTACAGCCGGCGCAAAGAAGGTTATCATTACCGCGCCTGCCAAAGGAGAAGACCTCACTATTGTCATGGGCGTAAATGAAGGAAGCTACGACCCTGCCAAGCACAACATTGTGTCAAACGCATCATGCACGACAAACTGTCTTGCTCCTGTTGCGAAGGTAGTCAATGATAATTTCAAGATTATGAAGGGGCTTATGACGACAGTCCACGCATACACAAATGACCAGCACACCCTTGACCTTATGCACAAAGATTTGAGACGTGCAAGGGCAGCAGGCCTTTCCATCATACCTACGACCACCGGCGCTGCTCGGGCAGTGGCAAAGGTATTACCTGAGCTGGAAGGGAAACTCAACGGTTTCGCTATGAGGGTTCCTACGCCCAACGTGTCAGTGGTTGATCTGGTTGTGGATACAGAAAAGTCCACAAGTGTGGAAGAAGTAAATGCGGCGTTCAAAAAGGCGGCCGAAGGTGAACTCAAAGGTATCCTTGCATACACAGAAGAGCCTCTGGTATCGAAGGACTTTAACGGCAACACAAATTCGGCGATTGTTGACGCACTGTCAACAATGGTAATGGAAGGTAACATGGTCAAGGTAATTGCCTGGTATGACAATGAATGGGCATACTCTACGCGTGTCGTGGATCTGGCTCTCTTTATGGCTAAGAAAGGGCTGTAAGCCGGTCTGCTATGAGAACGGTTATTCAGTCCGGATAGGCGCAAGGAGTGTGATGACTCAATGTCCAAGGCCACAGTAAGAGATATCGACGTAAAAGGAAAGCGCGTGCTGGTAAGGGTTGACTTCAATGTTCCGCTGGACGATGACGGTAAGATCACAGATGATACACGTATCAGGGCTGCCCTTCCGACTATCAAGTACCTCTTGGACAGAGGCGCCAAAGTGATACTTGCATCTCACTTAGGACGGCCTAAGGGACAGCGTAGAGAGGAATTCAGCCTGGCGCCGGTTGCTGTGAGGCTTGAGGAATTGCTTAAACAATCAGTCCGAAAGCTCGATGATTGCATCGGTGATCAGGTAAAGGCTGAGGTCGCTTCAATGAAGGATGGCGACGTAATCCTCCTTGAGAACCTAAGGTTTTATCAAGAAGAGGAGGCTAATGATGAAGGCTTTGCAAGGGAACTGGCATCTTTAGCCGACATATATGTAAATGACGCGTTCGGCACTGCTCATCGCGCTCACGCATCCACTGCGGGAGTTGCAGAGTTCCTCCCCGGGGTTGCCGGTTTCCTTATGGAGAAAGAGATTGAAGCCATGGGGAAAGCGTTATCCTCGCCTGAGAGGCCTTTCGTTGCGATTCTGGGCGGCGCCAAAGTCAAGGACAAGGTAGGCGTTATCTCGAATCTCATTGAGAAGGTGGATTCCCTGATAGTCGGGGGAGGAATGGCCTATACTTTCCTGAAAGCTAAAGGTTTTGAGATCGGCAAGTCCATTGTTGATACGGAGAAACTGGATTTGGCCAAGGAGCTTATGGAGAAGGCAAAGTCAAAGGGCGTCAAGTTCCTTCTACCTGTTGATGTAGTGGTGGCTGACAGGTTCGCGGAGGACGCGGATATTAAGGTAGTCGAAGTAAGCGAGATCCCTCAGGATTGGCAGGCTCTCGATATAGGGCCAAAGACACGGGAGGAGTTCAGTCGGGAAATTGCCAAGGCTAAAACAGTAGTGTGGAACGGCCCGATGGGTGTGTTCGAGATGAAGCCGTTCGCTGAAGGAACCAGGAGTGTCGCAAAAGCCCTTATAGATTCTGAAGCTGTAACTATAGTCGGGGGTGGAGACTCAGCCGCAGCCATTTCGGAAATGGGGTTTGCGGACAAGATGACCCATGTTTCTACAGGCGGCGGGGCGTCTCTTGAGTTTCTCGAGGGCAAGGTCCTTCCCGGTGTCGCTGTGTTAAGAGATAAGAACGATATATAGGTAGGGGTGAGAGAAGTTTGCGGAGGCGTATCGTTGCAGGAAACTGGAAGATGTCGAAGACTGTAGATGAGGCTGTGACTCTTGTTACCGATTTGAAGGGCCTGGTCAAAGATGTGACAGATGTGGAGATCGTGGTTTGCCCTCCGTTCACTGCCCTTAGTGCTGTTCGTGAGGCGCTGCGAGGCAGCAATATTGAGCTTGCAGCCCAGAACATGCATTGGGAAGATGAAGGCGCTTTCACAGGTGAAGTATCTCCGGTAATGCTTAGGAATCTCGGGTGCAAGTACGTTATTCTTGGACACTCTGAGAGACGTACATATTTCGGTGAAACTGACGAATGGGTAAACAGAAAAGTAAAATCCGCCTTATCACACGGGTTGCTCCCGATAATCTGCGTCGGAGAAACTTTAAAGGAACGCGAAGAAGGCAAGACTGAAGAGGTAGTGACAAGGCAGACGAAGGCAGCTCTTGACGGCATAAAGACGAATGGGGCTGAGCGCATAGTAATAGCGTATGAGCCTGTTTGGGCAATAGGCACAGGCCGCACTGCATCAGCTGATGAGGCGAACAGGGTAATCCGCATTATAAGAAGCGTTGTAGCTGAGGTTTTCAATTCCCGGATTGCAGACGAGATCAGAATACAGTACGGCGGGAGCGTTAAGCCTGGCAATGCAGGCGAGTTGTTCCGTCAATCAGATATAGACGGTGCACTTGTAGGAGGCGCAAGTCTGAAGGCGGCTGATTTTGCTGCTATAGTAAAGGCTTGACTTATGAGACGCTGATCAGGGAAGGTACGCGGGTATCTAGGCTGAGACCTTGGAAAGGGGTAGTCGGATGACGATTATTGTAGATGTATATGCGCGGGAGATCCTCGATTCCCGAGGCAATCCAACAGTGGAGGCAGAAGTCACCTTAGCTGACGGCAGTATAGGGCGGGCGGCTGTGCCTTCCGGGGCTTCCACAGGTTCCTATGAGGCGCTTGAGCTTCGTGACGGTGACAAGCGTCGCTACGGCGGTAAAGGCGTAGAGAAGGCAGTCGCCAATATCAATGATACGATTGGGCCCGAGCTCGAGGGTTTTGACGCCACAGAGCAAATGGAAATAGATAATCTCATGATAGAGTTAGATGGCACACCTAATAAGGAAAAACTAGGTGCAAACGCAATTCTTGCCGTATCCCTTGCATGCGCCAAAGCTGCTGCAAAATCCCTTGGGCTCCCATTGTATCGCTACATCGGAGGAACGTGGGCCCATGTCTTGCCTGTGCCTCTCATGAATATCCTAAACGGTGGGGCTCATGCTGACAATAACGTGGATATTCAGGAGTTTATGATAGCTCCGGTAGGCGCAGTCACTTTTGCTGAAGCTCTTCGCATGGGTGCTGAGGTCTTCCACAGCCTTCGCAGTGTAGTCAGGAAGAAGGGCCTGAACACGGCAGTCGGGGATGAAGGCGGCATAGCTCCGGATCTTAAGTCTAACGATGAGGCTTTGGATCTGATAGTAAACGCCATAGAAGTCGCAGGTTACAAGCCAGGCGAGGAAGTCCTGATAGCCTTGGATGCTGCAGCATCTGAAATGTACAAGGAAGGCGTGTACGTTTTTGAAGGCGAGGGCAAAAAACGTAGCAGTGATGAGATGGTAGGGTTCTGGGCGGATCTTGTCAGCAAGTATCCCATCATATCTATTGAAGACGGTCTTGCCGAAGATGATTGGGATGGCTGGAAGAAGATGACTGAGGCAATAGGCGGTCGCGTGCAAATTGTCGGTGATGACCTCTTTGTCACAAATACCGAGAGAATCGAAAGAGGTATCAAGAGCGGGGTCGCGAACTCAGTCCTTATCAAGGTAAACCAGATTGGCACTCTTACTGAGACGTTGGCCGCAATTGATATGGCGCATCGCGCCGGGTATACCGCTGTCGTATCCCATCGCTCAGGTGAGACGGAAGATGTAACCATTGCCCATATAGCAGTCGCGACAAACAGCGGTCAAATAAAGACCGGCGCCCCTTCTCGTACAGATAGGGTAGCAAAGTATAATGAACTCCTCAGAATCGAGGATTTGCTGGATGAGGCTTCAGAGTATGCGGGGCGCGCTGGATTCCGGGTATAGCCGGATATAACTGTTGGAGTGGAGAAGTGGGCGCTGTTTTTTTGAACTAAGCGACGGCAGGGCAGCGCCCCTAAGCACCTTTGGATGTTCGGGATACGGTCACATTACAGAATCAACAAAGCAAGAAAGCCTCTGAATTCAGTTAGGCGCTGAAAGCTTAAATCCGGGAAGTATATGGAAAACCCACTTGGAATAGACCGGCTTATGACTTGCAAACAACACAACTGCCATATTATGTAGTTTTGACTGTGCCTTGCTGCTTTGTATCCCGTGTGTTAGAATTTAAGGTAGTTTACTTGTAGGTTTTTTCTGAGCAGAATGTACTGGGGGTGGTGCTCCTTGCGCACGGGTCTTGTAGTGTTTCAATTCGTGATATCTATAGTGCTGATTGCTATAGTGCTCCTTCAACCAAGTAAGGGGGAGGGGCTGGGTTCCATCGGCGGTGGAGGACGGCTGTTCTTCTCTAAGAATAAGAAAATGGAAGAACTCCTGAGCAGAATGACTTCTGTAGTGGCAGTATTATTTTTAGTATCCTCAGTATTACTGACTGTAATAAGATAAGCAGTGTTTGTCGCGCTAAGATAGGATGTTAAGTGAGAAGCAGAAACAGAGCATAGCAGTCACGGAAAATTATAACGATGTTATATAGAGGTGAGTAGTTGATGGCATCAATCGGTGCGTCTTCCATCTTGTACGCGACTTTAGCCGGTGGTATAGGCATTCTTTTTGTTATTTATCTTGTGCAGTATGTTATGAAAAAGGATCCGGGAGATGAAACGATACAGGAATTGTCAGGCGCCATACATGAAGGCGCCATGGCTTTTTTAAGACGTGAATATAAAGTTGTTCTTATTTTCATTGCTGTTCTTTTCGTAGTTCTCTCTTTTGCTATTAACGTTCATACTGCAATAGCTTTTCTTGTAGGAGCGATAACATCGGTTTCTGCAGGATACGTAGGGATGAAGATTGCCACAGCTGCTAACGGGAGAACCACCCAGGCTGCAAGCGGTGGTTTTAATGAAGCGCTAAGAGTGGCATTTCCCGGTGGGGCAGTCATGGGGATGTACGTAGTCAGTATCGGGTTATTCTCTCTGTCTCTTGTCTATTACATAATGGCGAAATTACCCGGCGGAGATGTGTT
>JAKPFY010000230.1 GCA_029551185.1 Bacillota bacterium | reverse complement strand
AGCCTGGGCTATGGTCACATCAAACTCATCAACAAGGCTTCGATTCCCCCATGTGTCATCTGAATCCACTATAGGGCCTATCGCTATATCCCTGACATCAAATTCATGCATGTGGCAGTCTTCCCAGCCCATCACCGCCTGAATAATATTATGAAGGTGGCCAAGGGTAAAGTGGCCCGGCACAAGGACCCGACGCTATATCTCTTGCTCCCCAATATTGAGACAACAGCCGAAGGCATCGCGAGGATACGATTTTCCCAGATAAGCTTTGCGTCATAAAGCAAGCGGTTTTGTCTGATTAAAAGTATGAGCAAGGTGATATTTAAGACGGCAAAGATGAACGTGATCGCCACCATAGGTCTCACACCAAACCACACTGTCAAGACTGTCAAGCAAATACTAACTGCGAAAAGCACGGCATATCCATTGCGCAGTTTTTGGATTGCCTCCATATGCATCACGCTACCTTTATAGTAGAGTCTAGGGAAAGATGCAGGGGGAGTCATCGATCCAAAGTATGAAATCGCAAAAGAAATCTCTCATACTAAAGCATGAGAGACTGGTTTTATCAGTATTTATGAAGCCTTTTAGTTATGAACCGGATTGATTTTTAAGAAGGGTGCTGATCAGCTCTGCGCGGCTGCCTACATCATATTTTGAAAAAATATTTCTTGCGTGGGTTTTAACAGTGCTTTCACTGATAAACAAAGCCTGCGCTATTTCTCGATTGGATTTTCCGGACAAAATGTGCTGGAGAACCTCCTTTTCTCTGACAGTCAATTCTTCCAGTGTTTCCGTCTGCCGGATAATATCTATTTGTTGTGTTTTGCTCATGCAATCATAGACGGTAAGATAGATGTGATTCTTAAGCAGCATAACAAGGTGCCGGTTAAGCGACGGCAGTAAGACCAGGGTGGCACATACAACGGTAAGTGCAATGACCGCTACCTCCGCACTGGAAAGTTGAACTGAGGTTATTGCTAGGCGTCACCACTTAAGACGCCAAACACATTTGCAGAAAGCCCGATGCCGAACACCTTCACGGGATTTTCAGTGTAGTCGAGCATTTCTCCGATGATGCTCCACCAAAACAAGTCAAAAATACCGCAGCCACCCAGCATTAGGGTGTTCACAATAAGGTAATCAGGCGCGGTTCGCCCTAGCAGCATAAAGCTAATGAATGCTCCCATGATCATGGCTATGCCGGCATATAGAATCATTGAACGCTTTGTCTTCACCGGCAGATTTCTTATGAGAGCGAGTGCAATGATATATGGCACTGCCCAATACTAACTCACAAGACCTGTGAGATGCTCAAAAGCAGGGTTTATAACTTGATACATAAGGCCGGAATTGATCGTTATGACAAAGACGAATAAGACGAGAAGCATCAGTGGTTTTTTTATGCCACCACGCGGTTTGTTTTCCGTTCTCTCCTGCCCGTCCATCAATGCCCAATGCCGGCAGTCTCGGAACGCATTCTTTCAATCCGTTATCTCAACAAACATAAATAAACATGCAGGTTATGCGCGCAATATCGACAACCAAGAATTCTCGGCTATTCTTCCGGATACTCACATTAATATCTTCGAGTTACCCTATCTACACTTCCTCATACATAACCATATGTTACATCCCATAATCAATTAAGACAACTCTCAACCGAACACTATGTGATTAGTTTTAGCAATTCTGCGATTACCCGGGCGGGATCTCTGTTTACCCTTGGAACGGATTCCCAGAGCTCGTCATAGTAGCGATGGAAAGCTTCCACAACAGTTGGTTCTGAGACTGCTGCGGCATACGGCAGTTCTTTTGACCAAGCGAATACCATATCCGAATCTCGAAGACATAGATTAACAGGCGATCCCCCGAGTGTCGAGAAGAAGGCTGCTTTCATCTCTTCATTGATTCGCAGGTTTTCTACTAGCTCATGGATGTGCTGCATCATGTCCTCTCTGGACATCAGAATGGGCCGGCCGGTTATGTCTGTCAGCTCTTCACATAAGACTTGAGAGGCTTGTAATGCCTTCCTGAGACTGTCAAGATTGCACAAAAGCCTGGAAGTCCGGGAGAAGTCAACTGCTACTTGCCGGTGGTATTCCAGACACTCCTGTATCAGATGATCCTCTAAGTTATTTCTAGCCAGGATACCGGTGAGCAGGCCGCAGGACATAGTCAGAAATGAAGGCGGTTCCCAAATCAGATAAGCGGTTTCCTCTGTATGTATTGCCCCGGTGGCCTTCTCCAATATACGCTGCATTTTCGTTTTCGGACAGACTTCTATCAGAGGGTGACAATCATTTAGGTAGGTAGAAAACATCCATTGACACTGCTTTATGGTTACCGGATCACGAAACATGGCTGTATAGCGGTGATCCTTAAGATTAGGTGACGACATACCTGTGATGGTAAGATCGTTCTCAAGGATGAAGAGGGTTGTTTGAAAAGGGGAATCTGAATATTTGGGAAAGAACCATGATTCAATTCCACCTGTTAAATGGAGAGGAAGCCAGTGACGGATTATACTGTTCAGGCTGTTAACACTCCGATTTACCCAGTGGATAATCTTGATCTTGTGTCCCTTCTTCAGTAATTGAATGAGTCGATCCTGCCATACTGCTAAGAAATCTCCGTCTTCTATTAGCCATGCCATATCTTCCTGGCTCATCAAACACAATTGCTGTCCCTGGGGGAGGGTTAATACATAGTCCAAAAACTGAAGCACTGCTTCTCTTCTACCGTCATTGCCCAAATAGATCGTATAAGAAGCATCATGGGAGTAACGACTGTGGTTGATGGATTGACCCAATGCAGTAACAGGAAGTGGTCTTGGATCAGTCAGCCACCTGCATAACCAACTCAGGAGTTCCTCTTGGTTATCCCAATCCACCTCAGATCCATAAGCCTTGAGAATCTCTCTTAATGGAGGCGAGCAATCGCAGGCTGCAAAATACTCAGCTATCTTGAGTATGTGAATTGAACGATAAGACAGTAGCCGATGGTTGTTTCTCCACTTGCTTATCAAGGAAGGATCGACATGAATGGCGGCCGCCATTTGTCTACCGGTTATACCCATGGCGTCCATGAGAAAGTCCAGACGCGAATTATAGGCTCGCACTTTCTATCCCCCCCCCCACTTAAAGCAACCAAAGCATACCAACACTGGCAATAATTTGTCAATGGCAATCCCGTGACAAATCCATTCGTATTGTGGTCATTAGAGGTCTCCCGGTGATAGCCTAGGATCACAAAGGCGTTCTCTATAGCGCTTTATACGATTTATGAGGATATCTAAGTAGTTCGCCATAAGTGATCGCCGGTTCCAGAAAGTGTACCTACCGTGCGGGACCACCCAAGACCTCGGAAAATGAGCGGACACAAATGAACTCATACTTAGAAACGGAGGTATTGTCATGTTGAAAAGGCAAGCTGTAATTGCGCTCTTACTGGTTTTTGTGGGACTTCTATGTGTAAATAATGTTCAAGCACAGAGTTTTAAACAGTGGGCGATAGAAGCGACTGCTACCAGTGAGTTCTCAAGCACCCGATTTTCGGCAGCACAAATGGTGGGGGCGCCTGACACGTACCCTGACTACGGTGATATCGAAACAGCCTGGGCGCCGGCGTATTGGAACGATGATGGTGCCCGGGTAGAATTAAGGTATGCCGAGGCTGTTGTTGTACAAGAAATTGAGATATATGAAACGTATAACCCGAGTGCTATCACCAAGGTAGAGCTGGTGGACGAGGCAGGTTTCTCCTATGAAGTATGGAGAGGCGAGGCATGGGTTGCTCCTAAGGAATCCCGGATTTTCCGTATACGCAATACGAAAGTAAAAGCCCCGGTGAATCGGGTGCGCCTGCACCTTGATTGCAGCAAAGTGGATGGTTGGAACGAAATCGATGCAGTGGGCATCACCGGTACCAGGCTTTCCCAAGGCGCCAGGCCTACCCAGACAGCGTCTTCCTATGATAGCCCCTTGACCGAGCTTGATGCTCTTTTAATCAGACTGGAAGGAGCGATCAAGCGGGCTACTGAAAGGAACTCAGCTAACCCGGCTTTCCTAAAAGACCTGGAAAACACTCTCCGGGAATTGCAGTCCATAAGTAATAAGCTCCATGGAGAACTAGGCGCCTCGACAAGCCAGTGGGGTGACTATTGAGTCAAAACGTCGCTTTAGTCCTACTGTTTTCTGTAGGGGATGTCAACCTCCGAATGACAGCTGGAAAGAGGCCTCTACAGCAGAAAGGAGCAGACTAACGTTGCTCATAAGACGAAACAGGTATAGACGCGTTGTTGCTTTGACGGTGATAGCAGTATTGTTAATCGCGTTGACCGGTAGAGATTATTCATCTGCTTCGAGACACCCTCTTGTCGATGAACTGGATGACACCGTGAATATGTTAGCCTTGATTATCGAGAGGGCGGAGAGGTCGAAAGCCGCCCATCCCACTTTCCTGGCGGACCTGAAGGAGATCCTAGCAGGTTTAGAGGCACTTCCTGAGTCTTTTGATGAATTCGCAGCCTCAAAGGCGCAGGCCTCTACAGCAAAAGAGATTAGGGTGACGGCGTCCACACAGACTAGTAAGGAACCTATTGAGAATGTAACTGAGAAGGAGAAGGGCACCAAGCAAGCCGGCGGTAATTCTTGGCTTGGCGCTTTGCTGAAGGCAGTGGAAGAGGTAATCTCATTGCCTGATGTTATCGGGGAGCTGGGTTCTGCCATTAAAGAGATTACCACCAAGCCAGGCGCTGAACCGGATACCGAAAGCGAAAGCCCTTCTTACTCAGCCACTCCCGAAGAGACTTCAAAAGAGCAATCTCAACCGGCAATATCCCCACCACTTCCGACAACCACAGAGGAGCCGAAATCGGTAGCACCGGTAACACCGACAGCACCGGCCACACCGGCAGGATCAGTGTCATCTTTGACTCCTCCAGGGGAGCGGATACCGACCACTACGGGTACCGGTCAACCCATTGCAGCTTCAGACGGAGCTCAGGCCAAAGGCAACTTCTTAGCTGATCCGGCAGAGGTGGAAAGAGTCAGCAGTAATTACGCTAAAGACACTAATGCCCAATCTGTTGTCCTGGAGAGTCTTATAGCACAAGGGCCAAAAGCCATCCATGAGATCATTCCTTATCTTGAAAGTGATGATTCGCGTGTTGTTGATAAAACAATCGAGGCCTTGGAGGCTATGGAATCAGAGGCTGCACCCGCGGTGCCGGCGTTAGCCGCCAAGCTCTCTACTACTGATAGCAACAGCAAATCCATTATTCAGCTGTTGGCCAAGCTGGGGTCGTCTGCTCAAGCAGCTGTACCTGCACTGGTCCACCTGTTGGACAATAAAGACCTGGCAGCTCCTGCTCTGGCAGCCTTAGTTGCTATAGACAGTGATCCTGAACCTTGGGCATACCCACAGCTTATCTCATGTCTGGACCTACCGCAGAACTCCGGTGGCAGAGATGCTGAGATTGTATTAACCCGCTGTGGGGAAGAGGCAGTACCCGCCTTAATCGAGGCTTCCAAGACAGGCAAACTGTCTATTCGGACACGGTCTATCTATACCCTCGGTCAGATGAAGTTCCGGGGGTTGGCAGCGGTGGAGTACTTAAAGCCGGCCAGCCGGGACCAGGAAGCACAAGTCCGCAGAGAGGCAATCAGGGCTCTCTCGAAGATAGATCCAACTGACCATGATATTGCCTATACTATTGCAGCAGCCCTTAGGGATGATGACGAAGAGGTTGTAGTCGCAGCAGCACTCAGCATGGCTCTGATGATAAACCCTCCCGATGAGTTGATGGATGACTTACTCTCTGCGCTAAAGACTTATCAGGCTAATGAACGGGTTGCAAGTCGCTTAGCAAGAGCTATTGGAGTCTATGGGCAGAAAGCTGTGCCAACACTCATGAATATAGTGGAGCACGATCTACCTGGAAAAGAATATGCAATT
>JAKPFY010000218.1 GCA_029551185.1 Bacillota bacterium | reverse complement strand
GCCGTATCAGAAGGGTTTTCATTTTTCGCTCTTGACATCTCCCCCGGGGATAAAGTCTGTATGTCCCATCCCTTTAGGCTAAGGCTCGGGGAGAAGACCATTGCGCATTTCAGTTGCAGCAGCGAATGGAGGAGTCCTTTAGAGACCATTGATTGCCTGCCTTCGGTAAGAAATGAGAATATGGCTGTTCTGGAATCAGCCTTAGCTTTGAGATGCCGGGACTCTGTATTTGGGGAGGCAACAGACCTTAGCCTCTATGGGGCCGGCCTAAGACACGGCGGGACTTTAGACGATATTAGAAGGACTTTACTTGATAATGACAGAGAAGGACTGGAACAAGCCCTGGCCAAGGTAATCGGGTTGGGGCCCGGCCTTACTCCAAGTGGTGACGATTTGGTCCTTGGGATCAGTTTGACCAGGGCTGTTTGGGGAAGACCCCGGGAAAGAACAAGTGATATTTGGGAATCCGGTGTCCGAAAAAACTTGGACAGAACATGCGATCTCAGTGCATTCTTCATCAGAGAAGCTCTGGAAGGGTCAGCTCACGAAGTTGTGGAAAGTGCCTTGGCTTGCTTACTTACAAGTGAACCTTGTGAAACTGTGGACGCAGTAAACAGTCTGATGTCAGTGGGTGCTTCATCCGGCTGTGATATAGGGCTAGGCATGTATCTCGCCCTCGACTGGCAAAGGAGGTATGATTGGTGTTCAAAAGGTTGGTCATAAGGCCTAACAATTACCATGATTCTATTGCTCTCATGCGCCTAACCCGGACAGTCCGGAACACAGATAAGGTGATCGCAGCGCAGGTAGGCATGGCAACTGAGATTAATAAGGACGCAGTGAGAGAAATGGGTTTTGCCGGCGAAGAGCTGGAGACTGCTACTCCCAACGATCTTATTGTTGCACTTGTGTCTGAGACTGAGGATGCGTTGGATGCCGCGGAGCAAGCCATTAAAGAGAGTCTTGAGAGACCGGTCCTGCAGAAGCCCGGGGCAAAGGAACCCAAAACCTATGCCACTCTGGCAGAGGCAGCTGCCTTGGAAAACGCCGGTATAGCAGCAATATCTGTTCCGGGCGAATATGCCGCGAGGGAAGCTCGAGCAGCCCTTGCCAATGGCTTGCACGTTTTCTTGTTCAGCGACAATGTATCTCTTGAAGATGAAGTCACTCTGAAGAAGTTGGGCCAGGAGAAGGGTCTCTTTGTAATGGGACCTGATTGTGGCACTGCTGTCATCGGCGGCCTGGGATTAGGGTTTGCGAATAAAGTGAAACCCGGGAGAATCGGCATTGTAGCTGCGTCCGGCACCGGAATGCAGCAAGTAATGGCTATTCTTGACCGACTTGGCCAGGGAATCTCTGAAGCTATCGGTACAGGGGGGCGGGATCTGAGTAAGGAGGTAGGTGGGATCACGACCAAGATGGGATTGGCTTTTCTTGAGACAGATCCTAACACTGCCGTCAAAGTCCTGGTATCAAAGCCTCCACATCCTGATGTTCGTGATAGTCTCATAAGCATGTTGGATGAAGGGACAAAGCCTGCAGTTGTATGTTTTATGGGTGAAGAGATTGAAGAAGCCCACAAGAGGCATTCAGGCAAGGTTTTGTTTGCCGGCGATTTGGAGGAGGC
>JAKPFY010000195.1 GCA_029551185.1 Bacillota bacterium | reverse complement strand
AATCATACAGGAAATTTGATTAAGGTGGCCTAATTTTTTCCCGGTATGTGGTATGATTTTAGAGTAGCATTAACATATAGTTCAACCTCTTCATCTTGGACTATCGCCTTTTTGGTCTCCTCATCATTCAACACAAATATATCTTCAATCATCTTTCCCGCCACCTTTAGTAAATTCAACAAGCTGGCTTTCTACTATCTGATCAAATATAGAATCCAATCTTTCGGTTATCTTTCGAATCTCGGCCCTGGCATTACGAATCTCTTTATTAGAGTCTGTGAGAGCTTTTACCTCTTTCACTCTATCTTTAGGAATGTAAGTATACCGAGTCTTACCATCGATACGCCGAGACAGATACCAGAAGGGGCCATGAGGCTTGCCTTCCATACAACGGCACCCGGGTTTTCCACAGCGTGTATATCTTTTAATAAGGGACCCCTCTATATAGGGTTTTGTGCGGAGGATCTTTTCTTCCAGCTTCTTTCGTTCATGCATGAGAATGCTCGCGTACTGCCTGAGTTTCGAGATGTCTTCCATATATATTGACCTCCTTTCGTAATCATAACAGGACGTTTCTCAATATACGGCTACGATTCCCGCTAAAATAGAAGCCCCAGATAAAAATATCTTTTGGGGCTCCATCAATATGGCACTACTTGTAAGTCCTACGAACTTTCAATTCCTCTGTTGTTGCAAATAATCCCGGCCTGTAATCCCGTAATGTCTAGGATAGCAAACCCACATCTTTCAAGGCTTTTTCGACAATGACGGCTTCCTTCTCCCCTGCTTCGATCAAGGGAGGCCTCACTCCGCCTACATCGAACCCTGTTAGCTTAAGCGCCAGCTTTACAGGGATAGGATTGGTGGTTATGAACAATGCCTTAAACAGAGGGAACAGCTTACAGTTGAGCTCTGCCGCCATTGTTACATTGCCTTCTTCAAATGCTTTAATCATCTGTTTGATCTCTTTACCGGCCACGTGTGACGCAACACTTATGATGCCTTCACCCCCCACAGCCATAACGGGCAGTGTCAAAGCGTCGTCACCGCTGTAAATCTTAAATGAACGGGGTGTGCGCCTGCGTATGTCTGTTACTTGTTCCAGGTTACCGCTGGCTTCTTTCACGCCTACGATATTTGATACCCGCGATAGTGTTTCAATGGTGTCAGGGGTCATGTTGATACCGGTTCGACCAGGTATGTTGTAGAGAATAATTGGCAGTTCAGTAGTGTCCGCGATTGTTTTAAAATGAGTGATAAGGCCTTCTTGAGGAGGTTTGTTATAGTACGGCACTACAAGCATAATACCGTGAACACCTATCTCTTCAGCAGCACGGGTAAGCTCAATGCTTGATTCCGTTGAATTACTGCCTGTTCCTGCGATAACCTTCGCGTCATGTCCTACCGCATCTACGACCACTCGAATCAGGTCCAGTTTCTCCTCAAAGGACAGTGTAGGAGATTCCCCTGTTGTGCCTGATACCACAATACTGTCTGAGCCTGTCTTAACAAGCAATTCGGCGAGTTCTCCGGCTCTGTCATAATCGACCTTAAGATTGGGCGTAAAAGGAGTAACCATTGCAGTCATGACTCTACCAAAATCAGCCATATCAGGATCCCTCCAAATCCGATGTTGCGGTTTCATCAGTCTACCCGCCTAAGCCAAACGCAGTGTGGAGTTCTCTGGTCGCTTTCAGTATATCTTCTTTCATTACAAGACACGATATACTGGCATGTGAGTCAGATGTCTGATAGATCCTCACACCTGCATCAGCCAAGGCTTCCACTACCTCAGCCATGACCCCGGGAACTCCTCTCATTCCTGCTCCCACCACAGATACCTTGGCACATCCCGGAGTAATGCCTATCTCTTCCCTTTTCAGTCCTAAGGATTCCAGTACACGAAGGGCTTTATCCACCACACTGTCACTTATCGTAAAGCAAATGATTGTAGGCAGCACACTTATTAAGTCCACACTTATCTTTGCATCAGCCAAGGCACGAAATACCTGACTTAAGAATCCGGACTCATTGACGTCGTGTTGCCGATCCAATCTCACCTGGGTGATATCGGTAAGGTGAGCTATACCCCTTGCGACTCTGTCAGATTTTATGACCGTCTTATCCAAAACCATGCTGCTTTCGCACACAAGGGTCCCTGGCGCATCAGAAAACGTGTTCCTGATTCTGATAGGGATTCCTCCTTCCATGGCAATCTCCACTGCCCTTGGATGGACGACTTTAGCTCCGAGGTGAGCCATTTCCACGATTTCAGAATAGGAAACAGCCATAAGCGGTTTCGCTTCAGGCACCATTTTAGGGTCGGCAGTCATGACTCCTTCCACATCAGTGTATATTTCCACTGACTCGGCGTGAAGAGCGACACCGAGAGCTGTCGCAGTCGTGTCGCTGCCTCCCCTTCCTAAGGTCGTGACTTCGCCGTTTTTGCTGATGCCTTGAAAACCTGCGACTACTACCACCTTGCCTTCCTTTAGGTAATCCATGACCCGTCCAGGATGGACCTCAAGTATTCTTGTATTGCCGAAACTCTCATCAGTTATGATACCTGCTTGCCCTCCCGTTAAGCCCACAGCTTGGCAGCCCATTGCTCTAAGCGTTTGAGTCATAACAACAGTCGAGATTATCTCGCCGCATGACATGACTAAATCTTGCTCTCTGGGATCCGCTTCTTCATATACGCTTTTCATAAGCCCTAGGAGAGTATCAGTTGCATAGGGTTCGCCCTTCCGACCCATTGCAGACACTACAACAACAGGCAAGTAACCGTTTGCCTTCGCTTCCAGGACTTTTTGGGCTGCCTTCTCCCGTTGTTCAGGAGTGGCAACAGATGTTCCTCCAAATTTTTGGATTATAATCTTCACTGTGCTCACCTCGCAAGACATCCAAGCTCTAAAGCCTTTTCCCCTATTTCTACTGCATTTAGCGCTGCACCTTTGCGAAGTTGGTCACCTACTACCCATAGGTTTAATCCGCTGGGAATCGAATTATCCTCACGCACCCTGCCGACTTGCACCAGATCTGTCCCTCCGGCTGAGAAAGGCATTGGATACAACATCTCATCTGGGTCGTCTATAACCTGAATCCCAGGGGCTTTGGAAAGGATCTCCAATGCTTCTTCCCGAGTGAGCTTGCGCTCGGTTTCAAGATTCAGTGATATAGAGTGCGATCTCTCTACGGGGACTCGCACAGTAGTAGCAGTGATTCCAAAGGTCCGCCCCATGATCTTAGCGGTTTCGTGAACGGTCTTCCATTCTTCTTTTGTGTACATCATGTCTTGAAAAACATCAACTTGGGGAATTACATTAAACGCAATCTGATAGTGTTTGGGAGCAGATGCGAAAGGAAGGATTTCCGGCTGAACGGCTTCACCTGCAAGATATGCCTTAGACTCGTGGAGCAAAGCTTCCATGGCCTTTAGTCCGGCACCTGATACAGCCTGGTATGTGGATACGACTGCTCTCTTGACAACAGCAGCGTCATCAATAGGTTTTAAAGCCATTACCATGATAGTTGTAGTGCAGTTAGGGTTCGCGATGATCCCTTTGTGTTTTAAGATATCTTCCGGGTTTACTTGGGGAACCACAAGGGGCACTTCCGGATCCATACGAAATGCGCTACTATTATCAATCACTAACGCACCGTTTTGAGCTGCTCCTTTCGCGAATTCCCGGGAAACGGATGCGCCTGCCGCGAAAAACGCTATGTCGTGCCCGGCTATAGCGTCTTCTGAAACCTCATCTACACACAGAACTTCACCTTTGAACTCTACCGGCTTCCCCTTTGATCTTGCTGACGCAAGGAGGGTCAGTTTAGCAATGGGAAAGTCCCTTTCAGCCAGAATCCCAAGAAGTTCCCGTCCTACAACGCCTGTGGCGCCTACTACCGCTACTTTGAATCTTCTCATTCTTCTCCCCTCACTATGCCATTCATGCCAAGCGTTTTATGTTAGCATATATCGCCTATGATTTCCTGTCAACAAGAACAGGCTGCAATTGTCGCCCTTCAAGCGCAGCAATGACCGTGTCCGTAATCAGGTGCATATCGCTTATGAGCGAGCAAGGTTTCAAATTCGGAGCGTCCTGTCCGAAGGGAATTACGTATATATGTTTAGTGTTCAAGATTGCGCCTAGATTCTTCGCGTTTGTTGAAAGGCCGTCATTCGTGGAGATTCCGATAATGACAGGCCTCTGGTTGCGCATGGTAGACTTGGCAGCCATTAGGACCGGCCCGTCTGTAATACCGTGCGCCAGTTTAGCCAAGGTGTTTCCGGTGCATGGTGCAATTACCAAGGCATCTAAAACCTTTGCAGGCCCTAATGGCTCCACCTCGGCAATGGTTGTTATAGGTTCTCTACCGGTCATGCGCTCAAGGGCGCATGCTATGTCAGCTGCCTTTCCAAATCTCGTGTTCTGAGTCGCGACTTTTTCTGAAAGTATTGGATACACATCTGCCCCTTCAGCAACGAGCTTTTCAATTTCCGGCAAAACCTCAGAGATAGTGCAAAACGACCCTGTTATGGCTATGCCAATCCGCTTACCCGCAAGCCGCATGGATTCCACCTCCACCCAATATTGGAAGGCTTGCCGGTCAGCGGATACGACTGAGCTCCCGCCTTATAAGCTGAGGAACGGAATCAGCGAGTATCTTGCCTGCAGTCTTTGGAGCCACTTTCCCCGGTAACCCCGGGGCGAGGATAGCCTTAATGCCTAAACGCGCTGCAGCCTCGAAGTCAGTTCCTCCCGGCGCGGATGCTAAGTCTACTATGAGGGATGCGGGCCGCATATGCTCCAGCGCCTTTTCAGTTAAGACTATTGCAGGAACTGTATTAAAGACTACGTCAGCATTGGCTAAAGCCATGGCAAGGGACGAGATATGCAAAGTTGAGGCTCCCATTTCATCAGCCCTCGCAAGCTGAGGGAGACTTCTGGCGCACACAATGGTGTTAGCACAGAGCGAAATCAGCACGCGCGCCATAGTCATTCCCACTCGCCCGAACCCAATTACAACTGCGTTACATCCATGGATTGTTATTGGCATTTCCTCCATGGCTATCTGGAGCGCGCCTTCTGCAGTAGGTATTGAGTTTCGTATAGAGATTTCATCATCCTCGGTAACTTCGACAAGGTTTACATTATGCTTTGAAGCAAGTTCACGAAGCCTGGGCCTTGCAGCTCCTACAAGAAGAGGCGTCCCGGGCGGAATGAGTGCCAGGAGTTCCTCAGTGAGGGCAATATTGAATTCAGGGTCAAGAGTTTTCACCTTGCCTCCGACATCAAATCCACCCATCCCTACGACAATTGCAGAAGCCCCATGAATCCCTTGGAATACGCTGGTTTCCCTGACAGTCCCTTCAAGCTCATCAAGGGGCGGGTATCCTACTGTTTTTACTTGGGCCCCTTCTTCGAGGAATCTCCGAATGAGCTCGATTTCGCGAGAGTCTCCTCCAAGCACACAAATGACGAGTCCTTTGAGGCCCTCTTTCATCTCAGTCCCTCCCCTGACCGTGCATAGCTATGGGTAATATATGATTTCTACGGGGAGGCGGTGACTGTTTTATCCTTTTATAATCATCAAGACCGGTTCATATATCAAGCAGAGCATCAAGGCCGAAAACCGCCCTGTCAAGCTTCATTACTTCTCTCACTGCCAGTATTACGCCAGGCATGAAAGACTCTCGGGAGAGAGAATCATGGCGTATTGTCAGAGTCTGGCCAGGCCCTCCGAAAATGACCTCATGGTGAGCTACAAGGCCCGGAAGCCTGACACTGTGTACTCGAGTGCCTCCTACATCATCACCTCTTGCAGGCTGTGACTCGAGGCTCGCTGCTATCTCTTCCTGCACTGCCTGATCTCGGTGTCTCATGAACTCAGCGGTTTTAAGAGCAGTTCCCGAAGGAGCGTCTACTTTCTTATCATGATGCATTTCAATAATCTCGGCATTGTCAAAGTACTTGGAAGCAATCTGGGCAAATCTCATGAGAAGGACAGCACCGACTGCGAAGTTAGGAGCAATCACAGCGCCTACTTTCTTCGCATCGCACAGGCTTCTGATTTCATCAAAGTCAGAGGCCAAGAGACCTGTAGTCCCTACAACACATCTGACACCGCTTTGAAGAGCGCACCTCACGTTGTCCATAACGCTCGCAGGATGTGTAAAATCCACCAACACATTTGGATGAGTCTTCGCTATCAAGGCAGGAAGGTCTGTCGTTATCTTAAGTAAGCTGTCCGTCTCGCCTGAGCTGATAGTCAAGGTTTGGTTTTTTAAGTCTACGCCTCCAACCAGCTGGATGTCTGATTCCCGCATGAGGGCTGATGCAACCTGTTTTCCCATACGCCCTGCTGCACCTGTCACAATTGTCTTAATTTTCATTGATACCCAAACCCCCTATTTGGCGCACCTTTACTGCAATTGATTTATCCTTCCGGTTTCGAATTCCTGCTATTTTCTCTTTCTTCGAGTGTATCCTAAGAATAATGCAAGAACCGCTGCAGATAGGCACTATCAGGACACCGTTCCACAGCGGTCATGTCCATTGGTACTAGATTAACGGCACTGAGATTTTACCTGCTTCTCCAAGTCAGTGAATCTCTATGTCAGAAGCCCCGCACTTGCCGTATATTTCTCTGACATCATTAACCTCATTGTCGTCGGCCTTTACTACAGCCAAGACCTTTCCTTCCTTAACCTTGTTTTCATAGAACTTGCTACGATTTTCCGGAATCCCCAAATCCACCAGGCCGCCTACAAGTCCGCCTGCCACGGCGCCGGTGAGGCCGGCAGCTATTGGTCCGATAGCGACAATTGGGCCGATTCCGGGTATTGCGAGAGCTCCCAGTCCGGCAAGGACTCCGGCAGTGCCTCCGATTGCGCCTCCGGTGACTGTGCCACCGGAAACATCCGCGCCGCGGCCCATTTTGAGCCCGCCTTCGCCGCGATCCCCGCCACGTCCTTGATCATCCTTGGCAACTATAGATACCTTATCATCGCCGAAGCCTTTCCTCTTTAGCTCGTGAATCGCTCTCTCCGCCTCGTCACGTCTGCTAAATGTGCCTATGATACTTGCCATCTATTTTGCCTCCTCCTTCTTAATAGGGTTTGGCTTTAGTTTGACATAATACTCAGGCTCATATGCGTTATTTAGCTTCTCTTTCAGCCGAAGGTATTCAGCGACGAGCTTATCAAGGCGTTCACTGATATCGTAAGTCTCAGCGTTGTCAAGCTTTCCTTGATGTTGGGCTATCGTTGAGTGTAGCTCTCCGCGCAAATCTTCTATTGCTATCCGAAGTGTTTGCAATCTTCTCTCTAGATCTTGCATCATTTAGCTCCCTCCGAATTAGGAACGACTCAGTTTTGCGCGGGCCTGCCACCGCTATTACAGGTGACTCTTTACCTAGGAGGTGACCGGCTATTCGAGTTACGTCATTATATGTCACGTCATCAATGACTCTACTGATTTCATCCGGTGTGTACAGTGGCTCGCCTGCAAGTTCCAGCCTTCCAAGCCTGCTCATTCTACTATTAGTAGTCTCGAGATTAAGTGCTAAGGCGTTTTTCAATTGTTCTTTGCCACGGTTATATTCTTCCCACTTAAGGCCGTTGTTACATATATCATAAAGTTCTTCCATGATCAAATCCTTAACAAGGCTGATATTTTCCACGCCGGTCCCTGCATATACTGCAAACACCCCGGTGTCTTCGTATAAGGCTGTATAGGATTAAGTCGAGTAGACCAGACCGCGGTCCTCTCTGAGTTTCTGGAAAAGCCTGGAGCTTAACCCTCCTCCGAATGCGACATCTAAGACGTATAACCCAAACCTGTCCGGGTGGTTTCTGTTAAAGGCTTCGTACCCGATACAAAGGTGAGCCTGTTCTATAGCTTTAGAACGAAAAGCCTGTGCCCCCGGTTTCCATTTAGAGGTTGTGGGGGACTTCATTTTTCTCCTGGATAAATCCAGACGCTTGTTTACTTCTTCCACAACTTCATCATGCTTTATGTTGCCTGCAGCTGATATGACTGCGCCTTCTGTTACGTAATGCTCGGACATGTACTTGACAATATCGTCTCTTCCAAGACTCTTCAGGGTTTTGAGGGATCCGAGAGTCGGCAGTCCAAGAGCGCAAGGGCCCCATGCTGTGGATGCAAGTAAATCATGGACGACTTCTTCCGGCGAATCCTCGTACATGGCTATTTCTTCAGCTATAACGCCTTTTTCCTTTGTGATGTCGCTTTCTGCAAGTAAAGGGCGGCAAGCAATATCGCAGATAATATCTACTGCAAGTCTCATACATCTATCAGGCACTTTAGCGTAATAGCATGTATAGTCTTTGGTAGTTACAGCATTCAGATATCCCCCTACCTCGTCTATCTCTTCTGCAATTTTCCTGGCTGTACGACTTTCAGTGCCTTTGAAAACCAGATGTTCAATAAAGTGAGAAATACCGTTTATTTTTGGGCTTTCCCAGCGAGATCCGGCATTCAACCATAAACCGACTGTACACGATCGTACATGGGGGATTTCTTCAGTCACCACCTTTGTCCCGCCAGGGAGCACAATTCTCTTGTACCGGTTCACTGCACCACTCCTAGACATCCTTCGCTCTTCATCGACATGCACATAAGAATTCGCCTATCCGGGTCCGAATCCTCTTTTCTTTTGCCGCTTACTAGCGACGATTTTTGCGCCACATTCAACCTCTATATCCTGAACTTGCATAGAGGACCTGCCTGTTCTCTGTAGAATTCGCAAGTACCATCTTTATGCGTCCCAAGGCAAGGGACGTGCAGCAAGGAGGAGAATCCAAGTCTTGGACCCAAAGATCGCCGCAACAGTTTTGGCTATTTTACTCTATGCTTTCTCCGCGAACAATCCTAAACCTGAAAACGTTGTCCCGCCTTCACCTGTAGACGCATATGAGGTGACCTCTGCAAAGCAGACAGACAGCAAGAAACCGGTTGCTGTCACAGACCACGTCCAAGCTTCTGTCAAAGAACTGGCCAGGGTCCGCAAAGGGCCCGGAACAGACTTTCCGACTTTACAGAAGCTTCCTTCCGGCGCACGAGTCACTGTTATCGCTCAATTTGCCGATTGGTATCAGGTCAAGCTCTCCAACGGACAAACAGGTTGGATGGCCGGATTTCTCCTCGAAGGCAGCAATCTGCCTGCTCTGAATCCTATGGAAAAAACCGGGTTTCCGTCTGACGCCGCCCGTAACAGGCCGGAAGCAAGACTTGGCACACGTAAAGTAATTGGATACTATACAGAGGATTACCATGGTGACCCAACATCATACGGGTCTCTTCTGCCTAATAAAGACTTTCTTGACGGTATAGCCATTTTCTTGCATCCGATAGACAAAGATGGGAGAGTAATAGGAGAGACCAGCGAAAGAGCGATGAAAGCAGCGAAGTCCGGAAATTTGCAGACTCTGGCTCTTGTACATAACCTGGTGGAAGGCGGATTTGATGAGAAGCGCGCTCACTCCTTGCTTCATAGCTATAATTCGAGGGCTAAGGCAATTTCGGATATTCTTACAATCTTGGAGAAACAGGGTTACGATGGGGTTAACATAGATCTTGAGAACGTGAATCCGAGAGACCGCGAGAATCTTACAGCTTTCATGAATGAGCTCTGCGCGCGCTTAAAACCCCGCGGATATCTTGTCACCATGTCCGTGCCTGCCAAGACTCAGGACCTGCCGGGGCAATCCTGGATTGGTGCGTTTGACTACTATGCCCTAGGGAAAGCCTGCGATTATATAATGCTTATGACGTATGATGAGCACTCTCAAATCAGCGGTTCGGGACCTGTAGCCTCTTTCCCGTGGGTGGAGAAGGTAATCAAATATGCGATAACCCAGATACCAAGGCATAAGGTGCTGATGGGAGTGCCTGCATATGGCTATGATTGGAATCTTGCTACAGGAAGGGCGGTAGCGCTTTCGTATACCCAGGTAATGAACCGCGCAAATCGTATGGGGATTGCCCCGTCTTGGGATTCCAAGGCCAAATCCCCGTTCTTTAAGTATGTGGAAGGCGGCGCTTGGCACGAAGTATGGTTTGAGTCGCCTCACAGTCTCAAGCCCAAGCTTGAGCTGGTGGAGAAGTACGATATCGGCGGTATTGCCATATGGAAGCTAGGTTATGAGGATAATCTATACTGGAAAGCTATTTGTGATGCTCTGGGGTAATTGTCTTATCCGGACTCATGCAAGTTTAGCAAATCTGATACGGTGAAAAACCGGTAACCTGCATTCCGTGATGCGTCCACAATTCTTGGAAGGGCTTTGAGGAATACTTTGGTTGGATGAGCCAGGATGATAGCTCCGGGCGCGATTTTCGGCACAACTCTTCCTAATATTTTCTCCGGGTCTTCAGTCTTCCAATCAAGTGTGTCAATGGTCCACATTGTTGTTGTATATCCTAATGAAGCAGCTGCCGAAACAACTGTCAGGTTGCATTCGCCGTAGGGCGGAGCAAAGAGTTTGCTTGGCTTGACTCCTAAGCTGACAAGGAGCTTCTCATTGTCTGAAATAAGCTGTTTTATCATAGGTTCGCTCATTTTCTCCACATGGACATGCTGATATCCGTGGTTCGCCAGCTCATGCCCTTCTTCGCTGATAAACATTACCATGTCTGGGAATTTCTGAGCCCACTCGCCGTCAATGAAGAATGTTGCCTTCACATTCTGTTCCCTGAAAATTTCAAGTAATTCAGGAAGACAATCTTCGCCCCAAGCTACGTTCACTGCGATTGCCATAGCCTGTCTTCCTGTATCAACACGGTAAACAGGACTGAAGTGACGCTTGGTTATTGCCGGAGCGATTACAGTTCGCGCTAATTCCACGTTATCCCCTGGTTTTGCCTTCATGGAGCGGTCTACAGTCAGATCCACGTCAATATCAAGGCCTGGGGCTTCCGGGATTAACTCGCCTGTCTCCTTAAAGATCATAGCATCTTTCGGCGCTGTTCGTTCTTGTTCTGCCATGGCTTCTACAATCCGCCTAACCTCATTAGGCAGATATCCTGAGATGAGCCGTGTCTCCAGGGTAACTCCGGGCTTTACACCGTAGACCATTCGCCTGATATCATCAAGAGATGAGACAAGAACTACCGTGAACACAAAGATTAGAACGGCGAATGCCATAAGAAGCGTCATCTCTCGTGTAATCACAATTGCGGTGAGACGGCCTTCACGTTTGGGAGTCAGTCTGTCCTTACGTTTCATCCAGAAGGTCCCTCCTTTCGCCCCTGCTTTGTGAGGGCATTTGTATAGGTCGCATTTCACCTGTATGGGGATGTATATAATAATCGCCTTCGAGTAAGAGTTGACTCAAAGGGACTATCTTATATCCTTGCTCCATAATCCCTTCAATGATTTGAGGCAAGGCCTCGGGAGTGTTGCGACCTGTCACATGAAACCGGATGATGGCGCCTTTATGCAGCTTTCTTAGCACCCTCTTTTCCATGTCGTTTGAGGATGTCCCGCGCCAGTCCAACGAATCTATGCTCCACATCACTGTTTCATACCCCAGTTCTCTGGAAGCCTCTATCACTTTATTGCTGTACTCACCATAAGGAGGCCTAAAAACCTCGGGCGTTTGGCCTGAAACCTTCTCAATGTGTTTATGAGCCTTCTCCAGTTCCCGTTTGAGCTCAGCTTTAAGAAGAGAGTTGGAGTGAGGAAGGGAATAAGTGTAGTTGCCGAGTTCGTGGTTGCTCTCAATAATCTTGTTTACGGAATCCCGATGTTTCTCTATCCATTCTCCGGACAAAAAGAAGATTGCGTTGACATTATACCTTTCCAGAACACTTAGGATTTCCAACGTCAGGTCCTTCCCCGATTCGCCTTCAAATGTCAAACTGACCTTATTTTCCGGTGTAAACACGGAATACACCGGAACAAGCCTACCGGACACGGTAGCAATAACTGCTTTAGCTGCTGTGAATAACGCTATTTGAGAGGTATCGATGATAATAAGCAACACTATGAGTATGAGAGCCGGTCTCTTCCAATTTTGTCCGATGACGATCAACATTTGAGAGGTCCTCCCCGGGGAGAGCATTTCCCATAATACTTATGCAGGATCCGGAGACGGAATGCAGGTCTTGGAAAAGTAGCCAGGCGGGAGACACCTGGCTACTTTGCGAAATAGTGATTGCCGATGACAGTCGTGACGGGCCTTGTGAAAATCCAGTAGGATGTGACGCGAGCGGGATTATAGAAATACAGGGCGCCATAAGTGGGGTCCCGACCTGACAAGGCCTCTCCGGCAGCTCTATAGGAATCCGGGTCCGGTGTGCAGCCAATCTGTCCGTCGTAGACTGACGTGAATGCCCAATCATCGTAGATGACACCGGAGACAGTCGAAGGGAACAGAGGACTGCGAACCCTATTCATAACTACAGCGCCAACAGCGACTTTACCGAGGTATGGTTCGCCTCTTGCTTCACCTGATATTACCTGAGCCAGTAGTTCATAGTCAGATTGTCCTGCGCTCGCAAGGTCCTCCTCTGCGCCTGGAAGACCCATGCATAACACCATGAAAGGAGCCAGGACACAAATGAGTATAATGAAATAAGCTTTTCGGTTTCTCATGGTTTCGCCCCCTTTATGAAAAGACACGAATAACCTCATAAAGGCGAACTTATGAGCGGATTATAGCATGGGGATCCCGGGAGGACAACCGGAAGATGCTGCTAAAAGAGGAATGAATGTTATTGGCTGCCTAGCCATCTCCGGACTGAGTCCACAGCTTGGCTGTTGTTTTCCACAGACAGAGTGACGTCGGGAAGCGATGACAGAAAGGCCTTGCCGTACCATTTCCCTACTAAGCGATTATCAAGGACTACAACAACTCCTCGATCTTCGCTGCTTCTTATTAGACGCCCAAAGCCTTGTCTGAATCTGATTACAGCTGAAGGAAGGGCATAGGACCGAAAACCATCGATGTTTTGCGCCCTAAAAGCCTCCATTCTTGCTTCATAAACAGGATTGGTGGGGACTTGAAAAGGAAGTCTCACAAGAATAACGCATGAAAGTGCATCGCCAGGGACATCCACGCCTTGCCAGAAACTATCAGCTCCAAGGAGCGCGCCTGGCTCCTCCTGAAAACAAGTAAGCATGCGATGACGGGGCATTGCGCCTTGCCTGAATACTTTGATGCCTGATTCTTCCAAGGAGGGCCGGATCATCTCTTCAACCTTATCGAGCATAGCATAGGATGTAAACAGCACAAATGCCCGTCCCTGTGAAGCTTGGATGATTTCAGAGATTAGCTTTGAGGCTTCTTGTATGAATAACGGATGGCGTGGGTCGGGCAAGTCTTTAGGAACTATAAGCAAGGCTTGATTTGGAAAGTCAAAAGGCGAGTCAAATATGAATTCTAAAGCGGGATCAAGCTGCTCGTCGAGTCCTACCAGGTGTTTGAAAAACTGAAAATCCCCTCCTACAGTCATTGTTGCTGAGGTAAGGACCGCCGATTCGACCATGTCAAATAAGTGTTCACGGAGATAAGGCGCCACATCAAGTGGTGTGGCGATAAGTTGAATACCGGTAGGATGGTTTTCGCTCCAGTAGACAAATCCACTGTCTTCCATGGACATGACGAATCTAAGAGATGTGATTTGTGAGGACAGCCTGCCTACCACGCCTTGGATGTCCCCTTCCAGAGGCTTAAGGCCTGTATCTGATTCACCCTCAAGCACATTAAGGCCTTCCAGGATCTGATTGAGATTTGCCAGCAGTTCTTGACCTCTGATAATGGCCTTCTCCGCGCTTGGCATAATTATGTCCTGCCACTCGACTGATTCTATCATGTCTTCATTCAGCCTGACTGCGTTATTCCCTCTCTGATATTGCGCTAAGACATGCCTTAGGAATTTGCCGAAAGACTCGAAAAATGAAGCGGACGCCTCATAGCTTCGTCGGGTAGCCTCTATTGAAGAGTCAATCGAAGACACCATCTTCTGCACAAGACTGTCTTTGACTTCAGCTCCGGCAGCAAAAACCGTAGCTCTTAGACTAAACAGCAAACCTCCCCTTCCGCGACGAGGACCTTCAATGTGAACGAGCTCGCTATGGGCTCTTTTGATATTTCCGAAGGATGCTCTGTATCCTAAATGTTCTTCAGCTACATCAGGAATGTTATGAGCCTCGTCCAAAACAAGATATCGGTATTCCGGAAGAACTCGACTGCTTGAGCTATCAGGCATTACTGTCCGTAAGGCAATATCCGAAAGTAAAAGGTGATGGTTGGTGACTAAGATATCAGCCTCTTCCATCTGTGATCGCGCTTTCAGAAAATAGCACCTTTTGCGCCACGGACATCGAGTCCTGAGACAAGACATGGAATCCGATGAAACGCTGTCCCAGATCTCGCCCGGCGCCTCCAGATGAAAGTCAGATCTGGACCCTGTTGGGACATTCGCCAATTCGCTGATGAACTCAGCGAACGCCAACCTGAAATCGTCCGAGGTCTCGTCTTCCATTTCATTTGAAAGAATTGCAAGCTTTCTATGGCAGACGTAGTTGGATCTTCCTTTGACCAAACAATACCGAAACTCCACTTCCAGGCAGTCAGCAAGGGAAGGAAGGTCTTTCTGAATAAGCTGTTCTTGAAGGTTAATGGTATTTGTGGATATTACTATCTTGTTTCCTGTGGCAGAAGCCCATAGGATAGCAGGAACAAGGTAAGCGACGGACTTGCCTGTGCCTGTGCCGCTTTCCATAAGTGCGTGGCGGGATGTCAAGAAACTGCGCAACACCATATGAGCCATTTGTTGCTGGGATTCTCGAAATTCGTATCTGGGCAAGGCTTTTGCCAAAAGGCCTTCAGGCTCAAATATCGTTCGTATTTTTTCTT
>JAKPFY010000215.1 GCA_029551185.1 Bacillota bacterium | reverse complement strand
TAAGGCATAATCCTTGATATAGAGTTCGAGGAGCATCTAAATCCACCACCAGACTGCTTGAAGAGGCAGCTTATCTTTCCTACTCTCCGGACTCGGCCCTAAGTCTGTTGAACATGTCCATAACACTGATTGCAGCGGCTTTCGGTTTCACAATCACAAGTATCGTATCATCCCCTGCAATAGTGCCTACGATCTCAGGGATGTGTGTCTCATCGATAGTTGCTGCTACAGCATGGGCGTTACCTGTCAGCGTCTTGATGATAATGAGGTTCTCGCTATAGTCAATGGATATCACAGAATCCTGAAACAGCCGTCTCATTCTGCGACTCGAATCTTCATGGACTCTCTCTTGAGGCATAAAGTAGCGGTATCCGCCGCTGCCTGTAGGCACCTTGGTTATGCCGAGCTCCTTAATATCCCTGGAAACAGTAGCTTGTGTAACGTCAAAACCTTCTTCTTGCAGACAGTCCGCCAGGTCTTTCTGGGTTTCGATAGACTTTTCCCGTATGATCTGCAGTACCTTCGCATGACGCTTGGCTTTAGACGGTCTCTCTCTCATTACACCTTACCCTCCGCAAGACGCGTCTTCAGGACTTCATAGAAATCTCTGTATCCCAGCTTGATGAGGTAGGTCTTTTCCGTCGCGGCTCGCACCGCAACTTCATCTTGGTGCTCCAGCCTAAACCCCACCTGTCCGTCGATTGTCAACATTACCTCTTCGCTCTGGGCCTGTAAAACTACCTTTATTTCATCTTCAGGAGATACCACAAAAGACCTTGCTCCAAGGGTATGCGGGCAGATAAACGTCAATATCAGCATATTCATGGCAGGGTTTACAATGGGACCTCCTGCTGAAAGAGAGTACCCTGTAGAACCGGTAGGGGTGGCCACAATAACGCCGTCTGCAGGGTAAGTGCCGATGAGGCTGGATCCTACGTGGGTGTCCAGCCTAATCATCCTGGCAAACGCCCCTTTGGTGATTACCACGTCATTGAGTCCGATGAATTCTTTAACAATCCCTTGTTCCCCCCGCCTTACTTCAGCGTGAACCATCATTCGTTCTTCCGTTTCGTACCTGCCTGAAAGGATCCGGTCGAACGCATACTTCATGCCTTCGAGTTCCACCTCGGTAAGAAACCCCAAATGCCCTACATTGACTCCAAGGATAGGGAGGCCGGTCCCTGCAAGGCGTCGTGCAGCGTTTAAAAGAGCTCCGTCACCGCCAAGGACCACTGCCACATCCATTTTGCTCGCCAGATCCTCCTCACCGAATGAAGCTTCAGGGAGATGAAGATAATCTGCGGTTTCCGGATCTAAGAGCACTTCCACACCCTGCCCCGGAAGACTTTTCAATAAGCCTTTTGCAGTTGAGATCGCGATATCTTTTCCAAGGTGCACTATTAGGCCAAATCTCATTACCTGATGTCTCCTTGCCAAGATCATACGTTCGTAAGCTCCCTGTGGGCAGTTTCGACTACTTGGAATATTGCCTCAAGAGAATAAGAATCAAGGGTTGAAGTTTCTCTCTTTATAGCATACACGAAAAACTCGATGTTTCCTGCAGGTCCCGTTATCGGTGAGTAAGTCAAACCTTTGATTTCAAGGCCTATACCTTCCATGAATTGCACGAGTCTCTGAATTGTGGCTGCGTGAACGTGCGGATCGCGCACTACTCCGCCTCTTTCCACCTCTTCCCTGCCTGCTTCAAACTGGGGCTTAATGAGAACGATAAGTCCTCCGTCATCTTTAAGAAAAGTCAATAGGTGCTTTAGGAATTTTATAACTGATATGAACGACACATCTACTGTTATGAAATCGACAGGTTCAGGAATTCGCTCCGGCTCAAGGTGCCTGACATTTGTACGTTCCATGACAACGACTTTAGGGTTCTTACGCAGTTCCCAGGCAAGCTGTCCGTACCCAACATCTATAGCGTAGACTCGTCCGGCGCCGTGCTGCAACAGGCAATCGGTAAACCCTCCTGTGGATGCGCCAATGTCCATGACCACCTTATCTTCGACGTCAATCTCAAATACCTCGAGAGCCTTGATGAGCTTCTCCCCGCCCCTGCTTACAAAGACCCTCTTTCCTTTTAGGGGCTTTAGCTCGATTTCTGAAGTAGGTTTAACAAATGTACCTGGTTTAGTCTCAAGCACGCCGTCAACTATAACTTCCCCTGCCATTACAGCGCGACGGGCTTTTTCTCTGGTAGCTGCCATACCCCTTTTTACCAGCAACACGTCAAGACGCTCCCGTCCCCTGTTGTTCGCGGAATCTCTGCTTCCCATGCCTACGTTACGCCTTCAACGCTGCTTGCCACCGACTGCGAGACTTCGTGGGCCAGACTTATAGCGCCTCTGGGCTTACACATCCTGAAAGCAGCTTCGGCAATGCCCATGGCTGACAGCCCGCATTCAGCCAATAAGATCTCACGCGGTCCGTGGGTTACAAAGTCATCAGGGATGCCCAGATGAGCAAAATCGACCTTTTCTTGAATCTTGTTGCAAATGATATCTGACACTGCGTTGCCTAAACCACCGATAGTGCTTGCCTCTTCAACAACAAGCACTTTCTTACATTTCCTTGAAACCTCGAGAATCAGAGACTCATCCACCGGTTTCGCGAATCTGGCGTTTACCAGAGTTGCCGAAAGTCCTTCCTGCCGCAGGATCCCTACAGCATCAAGTGAAGGGTCGACCATACTTCCTAAAGCAATTATCGCCACGTCTTTCCCATTCTCAACAAGCAGGCCTCTTCCGTATTCAATGGGCGGACATGCTTTGACTTTTTTCTTACCCATCGCAGATGAGCGAGGGTATCTGAGAGCGCAAGGGCCTTGCATGTGTAAAGCGAAGTCCAACATAGAAACGAGCTCATGTTCATCCATAGGCGCCATGACAGTCATGCCGGGAATGCTCCTTAAGAACGCGATATCAAGATTCCCATGATGCGTAGGACCGTCCTCACCTACAAGCCCCGCCCTATCCACTGCAAAGACCACATGGAGACCTTGAAGGGCAATATCATGCACAATTTGATCATAAGCTCTCTGTAGAAACGTGGAATAAACAGCTACTACGGGAATAAAGCCCTGGCTTGCCAGACCTCCTGCCATAGTCACCGCATGCTGCTCTGCGATACCCACATCAAAGAAACGATTGGGGTACGCCTTCATAAACGCGTTGAGGCCTGTGCCATCAGGCATTGCAGCTGTAATCGCAATAATGCGAGGATCTTTGGATGCTGCCTTCACCACAGCCTCGCCGAATATCTCGGACAGGCTCCGAGAACCATTCGACACAAGCATTTTCCCTGACGGAACATGAAACTTGCCTACTCCGTGAAAAGCCCTGGGATCCTTCTCTGCAGGAGGGTAGCCTTTACCTTTTTTCGTGACTGCATGGATCAGCACAGGCCCGCCCTTAGCCTTGGCTTGCTGAATCGTTCGGATAAGCAGAGGAATGTCATGTCCGTCAAGGGGTCCTAAGTAAGTGAAGCCCAGATCCTCAAAAAGCATGCTGGGTATGACTAAATACTTTAAGCTGCCTTTGAGTTTCCTCACGCTTTCAGAAACATCTTTTCCGATGATTGGGATGTTCTTGATGATCCGCTCCAGCCTCCTACGGGCTTTTAACAGATGAGGCTCTGTCCTGATGCGGGAAAGGTAGGACGCAAGGCCTCCTACATTCCGGGAAATTGACATCTCATTGTCGTTTAAAACAACAATGAGGCTTGTGCCGAGCTGCCCGGCATGATTCAAAGCCTCAAACGCCATCCCTCCGGTAAGGGAACCATCGCCGATAACCGCAAGAACACTGTAGTTTTCGTCCTTTAGATCCCTGGCTTTAGCGATACCCAGAGCTATAGATATTGAAGTGCTGGAGTGACCTGTATTATAAATATCATGCGGACTCTCATCAGTTCTCGGAAAACCGCTGATACCACCGTACTGCCTAAGAGACGAAAATTCATTAAGTCGTCCGGTAAGGATTTTATGGGCATAAGCCTGGTGACCCACATCCCATATCACCTTATCATAGGGACTGTCAAGCACTGTGTGAATGGCCAAAGCGAGTTCCACTACTCCAAGGCTGGAAGCTAGATGACCGCCGGTCTTTGAGACAGTGTCTATGATCTCTTCCCTGATTTCTCCTGCAACTTGCTGAAGCTGACCCAGCGTAAGGTGTTTGAGGGCTTTTGGCAAATCCAGGCTGTCAAGAAGTCTTGCCACTATTTAAATCCCCTTCAGTACGCGTTCTTGCCGGACCCCGGCCTTTTTTTCTATTAGCCGCTTTCGGATCAGGCAGTATAACAAGGCCTATTGAATCTTCGAGCCAGGCTAAGACTTTGCCTACCGCAAGAACAATTTTCTCTGATTCACTGATGGCAGCGTTCTTTCCCCAAGCCTTGCCTCCAACTGTAAGGGCTGCGATAATCCCTATGATAACCGTGCTTACCACTGTCTCGCAGACAGAACCCGCTCCCTTCCACGAGACCAATTCAAGAGCAATGGCAGCCCCTATGGCACCGCTGACTGTGCCTGTCATATCACCGATGGTGTCATTGCAAAAGCTTGCCACACGGTCAGCGGATCTTATCATGCGCAGCCCTTGTTTAGCCCCGTATACTTTCTTTGAGGCCATAGCATTCAGAGGCTGTTCCTTTGCGGCAGTTGTTGCAGTGCCAATTACATCGAAAATGACACCTATGCCAACTATAAAGAGTAAAACAAAAAGCCCAAGAATCAACCCCACGCGGCCAAGGAGGATCTTGGACACAAAACTTATGGCAATAGCCATGAAAAACGTGACAACTGCTACAGACAGAGCCCGTGACACACGTGGGTTCACATCTATACCCACCTCAATAACGCGTCCTGGCAGGTGGTAACACTACAAGTAAATATTGTGGCTTCAGGTCCGGCAGGTTTTCCCTGTAGTACTCCCTTGCGTCACCGCTTGGGCGGTTTCCCGTTTACGACTACAGCCCGAGGTTGCCCAAAGGACGGCCGGACTACCACTTAGCTCACACTACAATCCCTGTAATGTCCCTCTTACCGTTGGACAGTCTAGGAGTTTTCCTCAACAGTGTCTATCCATCTTCTAGCCTCTTTTGCAGCGAGAGTTTCATGCAGCAAAGAGCGGCTCCTTCCGGCCTGAAGAAACACGCCTGCAACCCGCAATCCCTCTCTCACCACTCAAGGCAGGCTACACTACACCCAGCACATATTACTTACGTATTCGCACCTAAGCGTAGGTTTACCCCCCGGCCGTGGCCAATCGGCCACAGGAGCGGGTCTCCGCGGGATAAGGGTCAACGCCTGTATGCCATTACAGATCGCCCTCGTCCCTTAACCCCCAGCACCAACCCCCGACTGGGCGTCGGCAGCCGGCACCAGAGACTTCATCGATGTGCCCTTGACGGATTTTTAGGCCCGCCTTCAAAGACGGAGGCACTGACTAGAATACTGCACCACCTGCCCTGATGGATTTAATTATATCATATGCGAAATTTCCCATCAACTGAAGCACAGAACCTTCCGGGCAAGCCATAGAAGCTCTTTTGCTTCATTTTCATAGGGTTTCAAGACGCCGACAGCTGACGATGAGAGTTTTAACCCATACAGTCTTGCCTCTTCCGCTCCTAGAATTCGGGGAAACGTCAAAGGGTTTTCTTCATCCAAGTCAAAAATGTCATCTCTGACCTGAAACGCACGCCCGAACAATTCTCCAAATCGAGTGAGAGCTTCAAGTTCACGGCTGCTTGCGCCTGCTACGATAGCGCCGCATCGAATTGCAGCCTTAATTAATGCCCCTGTCTTGCGGTCGC
This sequence comes from Bacillota bacterium, assembly GCA_029551185.1. Lineage (GTDB taxonomy): Bacteria > Bacillota > SHA-98 > UBA4971 > UBA4971 > UBA4971. The sequence goes on along the minus strand of JAKPFY010000215.1, from coordinate 4,164 downwards.
TCAATTCTTCAATGTGCCGGACTCCGATATCAGGGCGGATAGGAGAAATGTCCATGATCTGTCCGCCTGCCATACCGAGGCTTCCTGACGCAGAAGCCAGCTCATGCACTATTTTAACTGAAGTCTCAGGCCCCATTAGCAGACAGGCTTCTTCTTTCGAGACTACCTCAAACGCAAGAGAAAGCAAAGCATCCCCTACCAAGATTGCTTCCGCCTCCCCGAAGGCCTTGTGAACAGTGGGCAGTCCGCGTCTAAAATCATCATTGTCCATGGATGGGAGGTCATCATGGACAAGGGAATATGAGTGTATTAGTTCTATGGCAACTGCAGGAAGCATGCTTGGTTCAATGGATACCTCTCGGCCATGCCTCAATCTGTCCACCATAATCGCAGCAGACAACACAAGCAGCGGACGGATCCGTTTCCCTCCGGGAAACACCGAGTATCTCATAGCTTTGTGGAGCAGCTCAGGGTGTACGTCAGAAGAAGGCAAGGCAGCGTCCAGGGCTTGATCTATCAGGAGTTTCCAATCGCTCAGTCTGTTGTCCATCAGGACTCGTCCCCGACCCGAAATGGCTCGGTAACAAGCCTTCCGTCTTTTGTCTCAATAAGCTTTGCGATTCTTGTTTCAGCGTCCTCCAGTTTTTTTTGGCAGATTCCCACCAAAGACATCCCTCTTTCGAAAGCCTCAAGGGATTCCTCAAGCCCGAGGGTCCCTCCTTCGAGCAAGTCTACCGTCTCCTCCAGCTGTTTCATGGCCTCCTCAAAGCTAATGTCTCCTTCAGCCTTTCCCACCTGCGCTCTCCTCCTCTCCCTCAACTGACTTTACAGTAGCGGTAAAGCGCCCGTCTTGAAGCACGACTTCCAAATCTTCTTCAGGCGTCACCTGTCCCACGCTGCGCACAACAGTCATGTCAGGCAGTCTTCGGATAAACCCATACCCTCGCGAAAGAGTCCTCAAAGGGCTCAGACCGTCAAGACGGCCTGCCAAAGCCTTGAAATCTTCGCGCTTCACAGAAACCGCGCCTGTGGTAAAAGCGTAAAGGCGGTCAACTGCAAGAGAAAGGCGCTGACGGTGGTATCTTGTCAACTCCATCGGGAACCTTAAAACATGTGACCTGACTTGCATCCGGAGCTTCCCCTTATTGTCAGACACCTGAGTCCGAATAATACCCGAAAGGCGCAAACTGAGTTGAAAAACGGTCTTCGCTAACTCGCCTGTGTCAGGCACAGCCATTTCAGCAGCAGCTGACGGAGTGGCAGCCCGTTTGTCAGCGACAAAATCAGCGATAGTAAAATCCGTCTCGTGCCCCACAGCAGATATTACAGGAACCTTGCACGATGCGATCGCCCTTGCGACCCTTTCATCATTGAACGCCATAAGCTCTTCAATTGACCCCCCGCCTCGTCCCACAATGACAACGTCAATGAAGCCGGCTCGATTCACCAAATCAAGAGCCTTGACAATACTCAGAGGGGCGTCGTCACCCTGAACCGACGCAGGGACGGCAAGAACGGTGACACCGGGCGCACGCCTTTTTATGACTGTGATCACATCGCGTACAGCAGCCCCCGTAGGGGAGGTTACAACTGCCACAACTTTTGGGAACTCCGGCAGCTCCCTTTTCCTGGAAGGCGAAAAAAGCCCTTCCTTATCCAGCTTTTCCTTAAGTTGAAGGAAAGCCAGGTATAAAGAGCCGGTTCCTGAAGGCATCATATCTTCTACATAAAGCTGGATATCGCCGGATCTCTCATACATGCCTATAGCACCATATGCAAACACTGACATTCCATCAGAAGGCATGAATCCGAGTCTCAAGTTGGCAGACCTGAACATCACGCATCTCAACCGGCCGGACTCATCCTTCAGGCTGAAATACATATGTCCTGATGAATGCAGAGTAAAGTTGGAGATCTCCCCTTTTATCCAAACACCTGCGAGAAAATCATCACTCTCTATAAGTCCTTTTATGTACTTGCTTATTTCTGAAACAGAATAGACAGCCAGCATCTAATCGTCTTTCATCTCCCGCGCCAACTTTCCTAAGATGCCGTTTATAAACTTCCATGACTCGTCATCCCCGAACTTCTTTGCAAGGGTAACTGCCTCATTTATCGCTACATTCACAGGAATATCATCAAGGAACAGGATCTCATAGACTGCAAGTCTGAGAAGGTTTCGGTCCACTGCTCCCATACGATCCAACGTCCAACCGATAGCAAGGCGAGAGATGACATCGTCAATAGACTCGAGGTTTTCGAGGGTTCCAAGGACAACACGGCGAAGATATGCAAGATTCCCGGCTCCAGGCTCCTTGTTGCCAAGTGTAGTCCGAATGGCCGTTTCGGGGTTCATACGCCCTACATCTACTTGAAAAAGCACGATGAACGCGGCTTCTCGCGCATCCCTCCTTGTCAAAGCAATCCCCCTAACCTCCCACGCTCCGCGTTAGCGCTCATCGGGCGGGAGAAAGTCTTCCAGAAAAATGTCATTAGCGTCTCTTCTTCCTCGATCCAAATAATTACCGACAAGGTAGCCTACTCCTATGCAAGCAGCTAAATATAGTCCGGCAATGGGGCCTGAAATCACCATCACCAATCCGACGATAAGCCCCAGAATCGTCCCTATCAGCTTTCCCGGATATCTAATGAGAGCGACACGCAAGAAATCCCGCAACCCGGGCTGCATTAAGTTGCACCTCTTTTCCTATCTAGTCCACATCTTCAAATCCTGGTTTCCGGGGAGATGCACAGATCACGTAAGGGTCTGCTTCATCGATTAGATTACCCTCTGAGGCCTCTCGACATGGCCTACATTGCGTACATGTACTGTCACCCTGGATACATCCACCCCAATTGTATCGCTAATGTATCTTCCCAGTTTAGCCTGAATCTGCTCGGCTACTCCGGGGATAGAGACATCAGGACTGACAACAACTGAAACGTATATTTCGATATCTTCTCCTGAAACATCAACTACAGTATCAACATCCTGTATTCCGGGAACTTCACGTGCGCCCCTTCTGACAAGGGTCTCGATGGCAAGAGGCGAAATCCTGACCTCACCAAGACCTGTTGCGCGAACAATCGTTTTCCTGCGCCCCCGGCTGCGAAAAGTCAGCCATATTAAGTACGCACCTGCTGCAACAGCAATAATTGAGATAACAATCACTGCCGGACGCAGGCCTCCGTATTGCCTGGTAAGAAAGACATGTGAAAAAAAACTGGTTGGATTAGGCCCAAATGCCATAGCAATAAAGATCAGGCCTACCACGAGCAGCAGTATAGCTGAAATGAATACAACGACCCGGTCATGTATTTTCATAGGACTACTCCTTTCACCGGTGTTGCTAGCGTACTCTTGGCTCCTCTTTCTTCTCCTCGACTTGGAAATTCACTCCCTGGACATGAACATTAACCTCTACGACTTCTCGGCCGGTCATGCTTTCAATCGCTTGTTTCACGTTTTGTTGGACTCTCCATGCGACTTCAGGAATCCTAACACCGTAGTTCACAACAATATAGAGATCTACAGCTGCTTCCCTCTCTCCTACTTCAACTTTGACCCCTTTAGCTAGGTTCCGCCGTCCAAGCAGCTCAACTATGTCGCCTGCAATGCCGCTGGACATGCCGGCTACACCTTCGACTTCCATAGCTGCGAGCCCAGCAATTACGCTGACTACCTCGCCTGCAATTTTTACGGTCCCAAGAGCACAACGCGCTCCTTGTGAAGGAGCCTCAGGGTAACGCATTTCTCCTGGCTGCATAGCGCTCATACCCTCCTCCTGGGTGTATTATATCAGCACATGTAATCAGTGACAATCAACGTGCATCTCCGAAAACGAGGTCCAGCACGTCGTTGTCACAGTAAATCTCACCTTGACGGAATGCAGAGCTTGTAATGAGTGTACGTTGAAACTCTAAATTCGTGGAAATTCCCTCAATTATGAATTCATCCAAAGCCCTTGCCATCCTTTGTATGGCTTCATCTCTATCATTTCCCCACACCACAACTTTGGCAATGAGCGAGTCGTAGTAGGCAGGAACATGGCATCCGGGATAAAGGGCTGTATCCACCCTGACCCAAGGCCCTCCCGGTAATACCAGCCTCTTGACTTGCCCTGGCGTAGGCATAAAGTTTCTTTTCGGATCCTCCGCGCATAT